>CAZMFY010000194.1:0-4924 GCA_964565635.1 uncultured Oscillospiraceae bacterium | reverse complement strand
TGGTATCTGCAGAGAATTGCAGATAGATTCCATCCATTTGCTGCCGCTGCGGCCCACGGAAACGACACACAGCTTCGCCAGAATCTTTTCCCCTCCGCTCAGCGTCGCCTCGAAGCCCTCCTCCGTGGCCCGCAGGGATTCCACCGGCGTATTGAAGAAGAATTCCACCTTGTCCTTCAGATGCCGGTACAAATTTTCCAGCACCACGTAGTTGATGTCCGTCCCCAGATGCCGCACCTGGGCATCCAGCAGATGCAGCCCGTGCTGCAGGCACATGCGCTTGATGGCGCTGTTGGCCGTGGAATACAGCTTCGTCCCTTCCCCGCCGTAGGCCAGGTTAATCCGGTCCACATAATGCATCAGCTCCAGCGCCCGGGCCTTCCCCACATGGGCGTGGAGGCTGCCGCCGAAATCGTTGGTGATGTTGTATTTTCCGTCCGAGAAGGCGCCGGCGCCTCCGAAGCCGCTCATGATGGAGCAGCTTTTGCAGCGGACGCAGCTCTTGATCTTCACGCCGTCGATGGGGCATTTTCTCCGGTCCAGGGGGCTTCCCGCCTCATAGACCGCCACCTTCAGCGGCTTTTCCGACTTTTCCGTCAGCTCGTAGGCGGTAAAGATGCCCCCGGGGCCCGCCCCGATCACCAGCACGTCATATCTCTGTTCCTTCATTTTGACAGTCCAAGGCCTCCGTTCACGCTTGTCTTGTTATATATAGAAGCTTTTTCAAAGCTTATCCTCCGGTCCTTCCGCGCGCTTCCGCCTCTCCCGGCGTCCCCGCGTTCCCGGGGTTCCGGGGCCCTCAGTCCTCCAGGAGCTTCAGTAGCTCCTCCGGCCTGTCGATCAGCACCGACGCCCCGCTGCCCTTGAGCTCCGACCGGGTCCGGAATCCCCACAGCACGCCCACGGACCGCATTCCCGCCCGCCGGGCGCAGTCCATGTCCACGGAGGTGTCCCCCAGATAGAAGAACCGCTCCGGCGGCAGGTTCAGGGACCCGGCGATGGCCAGCGCCCCGGCGGGATCCGGCTTCACGGGCAGCTCCGGAACCTGTCCCTGAATCCCGGCGAAGGAGATCTCCGGAAAATAGTAATGGACGATCCGCTGCGCGTCCGCGTGGGGCTTGTTTGTCAGCACGAACACGGGGATCTCCCGCCGGTTCAGCTCCCGCAGCAGCTCCGGAATCCCCTCGTAGGGGCAGGTCTTCACCTGGGAATGGGTCTCATATTCCGCCTGATAGGCTGCCAGCGCCCGCTCCGCCAGGTCGCGGCGGCTCCGCACCGCCCGCTCCGCCAGAATCCGGGCCCCGTTCCCCACCATGTAGCGGTAGGCATCCAGCTCCCAGGGCGGCTGCCCCAGGGTTTCCAGGGCGTAGTTCATGGCGTCCGCGATATCCTCCAGGGTGTTCAGCAGCGTGCCGTCCAGATCAAAAACAACTCCGCATTCCTTTTTCATCCAGCCATTCCTCTTTCTTCCCGTCCCCGGGATGTTCCGCGCCATTTCCGGTCCGGAGCCGTCTCCGGGGACATTCCGTATTCTCTCCGGCCGGGATCCTCATCCCAGCATCTTCCGCGCCTTTTCCGGATAGTTGGTAATCACCGCGTGCACGCCCCATTCCCCGCAGCGCCGCAGCTCCTCCTCCGTGTTCACGGTCCATACGTTGATGTCCATCCCGTCTTCGGCGCAGGCCCGCAGGAAGCCCGGATACTGAAGATTGTAGAAGGCGGGATGCAACGCCCGGGCCCCCAGGCTCCGGCCGTATGCCACCGGATCAGCCAGCCCGTCCGCGTACAGAACCCCGGTCTTCGCCTCCGGGTCTAGCCTGTGAATTTTTTGCAGGGTCACATGGTTGAAGGAGGAATAGATCACCCGCTCCTGCCAGCCCTTCCGGCTGACCAGCTCCATCAGCTTTTCCTCCAGGCCCGGATAAAAGCAGACCCCGGTCTTCAGCTCGATGTTGATCGTCATCCCCGTGGGCTTCAGGGCATCCAGCACCTCCTCCATGGTGGGAATCCGGACTCCCTCATAGGCCAGATTTCCGCAGCAGAAATCCAGCGCTTTCAGCTCCCGCAGGGTCAGATCCGCGATGGATCCCGCGCCGTTGCTGGTCCGGTCCACGGTTTCGTCGTGGCAGACCACCAGCTCCCCGTCCTTTGTCATCTGTACGTCCAGCTCCACCCCGTCCGCCTGCATGGCGGCCGCCATCAGAAAGGCCGGAATCGTGTTCTCCGGAGCGTGTCCGCTGGCCCCCCGGTGGGCCCAGATCAAGGGCTTCTGGTTCATGGTTTCCTTCCCTCCCGGCCCCCGCCCCCTCTTTTTCCGGGCGAGGCTCAGCCGCTCCTCAGTGTATCACAGCCCGGCTGGATTTTCCAGTGCGGGTTTCCCCGAAAAAGCCGGTTTCTCCCGAAAAAAAGGGCCGAAACGCAAGAAAAGCGGGCTTCCCCAAACCCGCTTTTCCCGATTCTTCCGGCAGAGGCCCGCTCCGCCGCGCAGGCGGCCGCCTTCCCTGCCGCTTCAGACGCCCGCGCACGGTTTTTCCGTCTGCCCCGGGCGCGTCCGATCCAGGTCCTCTCCGCTTCTTCGGCCGTCACTCGGCCGCCGGTTCCGCGTGGGCCCCCAGCCACAGATCATAGATGTTCTGAACGCCGCTTTCATTCACGTAAACCAGCGCGTAGTAGGGCTTCGCCCCGGGATAGACCACCGTGGCCCGGCACAGGATGCACCAGGTTTCCTCTTTCTCCGCCAGGGCGCCCAGGGGTTCATAGTCCACCCCCAGCAGGCCCTCCATGGCTTTTTCAAACAGCGCCTTCACCTCTTCGGTCATCTCGGTGGTCTCCGGAATCGTCCAGTCCGCGTCCCGCACCGTCTCCTCCAGGGCCTCCCCTTCCGGCTGCTCCGCAGCCGCGTTCTCCGCCAGCGCCAGGGCGCTCGTCATCGCCAGCAGCATCGCCAGCAGCAGAGCCGTTATTTTCTTCATGATCGTTTCACGTTCCTTTCCTTTCGTTTTCGGGGCTCCCTCATGGGGTTCCCTCTGTGCATACGCAGCCGCGGCGCCCCCCGGCAGCTTTCCGGGGAAATTCTCAAAATTCTCGAAATCCCCCGATCGTTTTTCCGTCCGCCTCCGGGCCCCCGCCGCCCTCCATTATACCTCTCCGCGGCCTAAAATCAAGGCTTTTCCCCCTTCTTTCGCCGCCGCGCCCCGCCGCATTGCATATTATGCGCCTGATTTATGCATATTATGCATTATCTGGTTGCGGAAAATGCGATATTTATCATTGACATGGGAAGGTTCATGATGTATATTTTGATGCATAACCCGGGCCCCATAGTGTTCCGGGAGGGGGAAGGCGAGGTGCTGAATTTGTTCAGAGTCTTTATCGACGGCAGCGCGGGAACCACGGGTCTGAGGATCCATGAGCGGCTTTCCGCCCGGGAGGATCTTTCTCTGATCATCCTGCCCGATTCGCTGCGAAAGGATCCGGCGGCCCGGAGTGAGGCCCTGAACGGGGCCGACGTCTCCTTTCTGTGCCTGCCCGATGCCGCGGCGGAGGAATCGGCCGCCCTGGTCACCAATCCCGCCGCCATCCTGATCGATACCTCCACCGCCCACCGGGTCTCCCCGGACTGGGTATACGGCATGCCGGAGCTGCCCGGCCAGCGGGATCGGATCCGCCTGGCGAAAAGGATCGCCAATCCCGGCTGCCATGCCAGCGGCTTCATCGCGCTGACGGCGCCTCTGGTGGCCGCCGGGCTGCTGCGTCCCGAGGCCCGGCTCACCTGCTTCTCCCTCACCGGGTATTCCGGCGGAGGGAAGAAGATGATCGCCGAATATGAAGGGGCGGACCGTCCGGAGAGCTATGACGCCCCCCGGCAGTATGGGCTGACCCAGCAGCATAAGCATCTGCCGGAAATGACGGCCATGACGGGCCTGGCCCACGCGCCGGTCTTCTGCCCCATCGTGGCGCCCTACTACGCGGGCATGGAGGTCACCGTCCCGCTGACCCCCGCGGATACGGACGCCTCCCCCGAAGCCATCCGGGAGGTATACCGGGCCTGCTACGGCAGCGGCCTGATCCGCTTCCGGGAGCAGGGGGATGAAGGCGGCTTCCTATCCGCAGGCATCTTTGCCGGCCGGGACGATATGGAAGTGCTGGTCACCGGGCAGGAGGAGCGCATCCTGCTGATCGCCCGGTTTGACAATCTGGGCAAGGGCGCCTCCGGCGCCGCCATCCAGAATATGAATCTGGCCCTGGGGCTGCCGGAAGCCGCCGGGCTGGAAATTCCCTGAACCAGGCGCCGGCGGAAGCAGCCGCGCCCCGAATAGGACTTCGACCGATATGCGGGAGGATGAGGAACATGAAAATGACAGGCGGCATTACTTCGGCCCGGGGCTTTCAGGCATCTCACTGCGCCGCGGGCATCAAATATCAGGGGCGGGACGATATGGCCATGATCTTCAGCCAGGCGCCCTGCACCCTGGCGGCCACCTTTACCTCCAACCGGGTGAAGGCGGCTCCCGTCCTGTGGGATCAGGAAATCCTGGCCGCCGGCCGGCCCGTCCGGGCGGTGGTGATCAACGCGGGCATCGCCAACGCGGCCACCGGAAGCCAGGGGCTCAAGCTCTGCAGGGATACGGCGGCGGCCGCCGGACAGGCCCTGGGCGTTCCGCCGGAATCGGTGCTCCTGGGCTCCACCGGGGTCATCGGCCCCCAGCTGCCCCTGGAAAGGCTGACCGCCGGCATCCGGGCCATGGCGGGCACCCTGTCCGATCTGCCGGAGGCGGGCACCGCCGCCAGCCGGGCTATCATGACCACCGATACCGTGAATAAGGAAACCGCCGTTTCCTTCCAGCTCCCCGCCGCCTCCGGGGAGGGCACCGTCACCGTTCGCCTGGTGGGCATGAGCAAGGGATCCGGCATGATTCATCCC
>CAZMFY010000193.1:0-4924 GCA_964565635.1 uncultured Oscillospiraceae bacterium | reverse complement strand
TTCCTTCCATCATATCGAATTTGACAACCAGAATTTTCAGATGAGCCTGTACTGTGCCGGCTCCCTGTGGGACCGGAACGCGGTGGTCTGCGACCTGCATTACGAGGACGGGGAATTCGAATTCTTCACCACGGACGGGCCGGCGGACGGCTTCGAGGGAACCCGGGACGCCTTCATCGGCCCCTACAGGACGGAGCGGAATCCCCTGGGGCTGGAGCGGGAGGAGTTGACCGGGAGCACGGAGCTGGGGGGCAACCCGGTGGGGGCGATCCGGCGGAAAATGGTGCTGCGGCCGGGGGAGGAGAAGCGGATCCTCTTTTACCTGGGCCGGGGCGACGGAGCGGCGGCGGCCCGGGCCCGGGAGCGGTACGATTGCCAGGCTTGCGACCGGGCCATGGCGGAGCTGAGGCGCTTCTGGGACGAGAAGCTGGGGAGCCTGCAGGTTTCGGTTCCGCATGAAAACATGGGGCGCAGCCTGAACATCTGGAACCTTTATCAGGCGGAGATCAACGTGCTGTTTTCCCGGTTTTCCTCCTTCATTGAGGTGGGGGGCCGGACGGGGCTGGGATACCGGGACACGGCCCAGGACGCCATGTGCATCCCCGGGGCGGAGCCGGCGGGCTGCAGGATGCGGCTGATGCAGCTGCTGCGGGGGCAGACGGAGGCCGGATACGGGCTGCATCTTTTTGACCCGGCCTGGTTTGAAAAGCGGGACCGGGAGGCGGATCGGAAGTCCCCCACGGTGGTGCCGGGCTTCAGCCGGAGCCGGATTCACGGCATCGAGGACGCCTGCGCGGACGACCATCTGTGGCTGATTCCGGCCATCGTGGAATACGTGCGGGAGACCGGGGAGACGGCCTTCCTGGAGGAGAAGGTTCCCTTCGCGGAGGGCGGGGAGACATCCGTCTGGGAGCATATGAGGCGGGGGCTGGATTTCTCCTATGCCCAGGTGGGCGCCCACGGGGTGACCCGGGGGCTGCGGGCGGACTGGAACGACTGCCTGAACCTGGGGGGCGGGGAAAGCGCCATGGTGGCCTTCCTGCTGGTCTGGGCCACGGAGCATTTCCTGGACGCGGCTCGGAATCTGGGCCGGATGGAGGACGTCCGGACATACGAGCCCCTGATGGAAGGGATGAAAGCCACCTGCAGGCGGGAGCTGTGGGACGGCCGGTGGTTCCTGCGGGGATACACCGCCGACGGCCGGCCCATCGGCAGCCAGCGGGCGGAGGAAGGAAAAATGCACCTGGAAAGCGCGGCCTGGTCCGTGATTTCCGGAACGGCGGACCCGGCGCAGACGGCCTCCATCCTGGACGCGGTGGAGGAATGGCTGTATACCCCCTACGGGCTGCTGCTGAACGCCCCCTCCTTCACCCGGCGGGACGACGGCATCGGGTTTATCTCCCGGGTCTATCCCGGCATCAAGGAGAACGGCGCCATCTTCAGCCATCCGAACCCCTGGGCCTGGGTGGCGGAATGCGCCGCCGGGAACGGAAACCGGGCCATGAAATACTATGACGCGCTGCTGCCGGAAAACCAGAACGATCGGATGGAAATCCGGCAGGCGGAGCCCTATACCTACTGCCAGTTCATCATGGGGCGGGATCATACCGCCTTCGGCCGGGCCCGGCATCCCTTCATGACCGGATCCGCGGGATGGGCCTATTACGCGGCCACCCGGTATATGCTGGGCATCCGGCCGGAATTCCATTCCCTGACGGTGGACCCCTGCATTCCCGCGGCCTGGGACGGGTTCACGGCGGTCAGAAGATGGCGGGGCGCGGAATACCGGATCCGGGTGGAAAACCCCCGGCATGTGGAAAAGGGCGTAAAAGGGCTGGAGGTGGACGGCGCGGAGGCGGAATTTATTCCGGCCTTTGCGGGCGGCGTCCATGCCGTCCGGGTGATCATGGGATAGGCAATAATACGCGAAGCGGCGCGGACGGGAAGAGACGGCACGGGCCGGAGGAAGCAGAGAAAAAAGGGACTGAGCACCGGCTCAGCCTCAGGGGAGTGATTCGGCATGATTGAATTTGGAACAGGCGGCTGGAGAGCCATCATCGGGGATGGGTTTACCAAGGCGAATATCCGGCTTGTGGCCGGGGCCCTGGCCCGGCGGATGAAGGAAGAGGGCTGCGAAGATCGGGGCATCGCCATCGGATACGACCGGCGGTTTCTGAGCCGGGAGGCCGCCATCTGGTTTTCGGAGGTCATGGCCGGGGAGGGGGTTTTCGTCCGGTTTGTGAATCTGTCCTGCCCGACCCCGCTGGTGATGTTCACGGTGAAGAAGCTGGATCTGCCCTACGGCGCCATGACCACCGCCAGCCATAATCCCGCCATCTATAACGGCATCAAGCTGTTCACCCGGGGCGGCCGGGACGCGGACAAGGCCTTTACGGATCAGATTGCCGCCGCGGCCAACGCCCTGGATCCGGAGAGCCTCCGGGATATTCCCTTCGAGAAGGCCCTGGCGGAGGGGAAGATCCGGTTCATCGATCCCCGGGATGATTATCTGGATTCCATCATGAAGCAGATCGACATGGAGGCCATCCGGCGTCGGCGGCCGCGGATCGTGCTGGATCCCATGTTCGGGGTGAGCCTGACCGGGCTGCAGACCATTCTGTTTACCGCCCGGTGCGACCTGGACGTGATCAACGACCGGCACGACGCCTTCTTCGGACGGCATCTGCCGGCCCCCAACCCGGACACCCTGGCGGATCTGCAGATGGCGGTGCGGGAGCATAACGCGGATCTGGGCATCGCCACCGACGGGGACGCGGACCGGCTGGGGGTCATCGACGAGAAGGGCCGGTACGTCAGCGCCAACGAGACCCTGGCCCTGCTTTACAGCTATCTGCTGGAATACAGGGGCTGGCGGGGGCCCGTGGTGCGGAACATCGCGACATCCCATCTTTTGGACCGGATCGCGGCCCACTGGGGCCAGGAATGCATCGAGGTGCCGGTGGGCTTCAAGTATATTTCCGCCGGCATGGAGGCCCACGGGGCGGTGATCGGCGGGGAATCCTCCGGCGGGCTGACGGTGCGGGGCCATATCGCGGGAAAGGACGGGCTCTATGCCGCCAGCCTGCTGGTGGAGATGGTCTGCCGGAGCGGGAAATCCCTGTCCGCTCTGGTGGAGGACATGTACGAGCGGTACGGCCGGTGCGCCGTGACGGAGCGGGACTACGCCCTGACGCCGGAGCGGAAGGAGGCCATCCTCCGGCTGCTGATGGAGGAGAAGCGGCTGCCGGACTTCGGCCGGGCCGTGGCGCGGGTCAGCTACGTGGACGGATGCAAGGTTTATTTTGAGCGGGACGCCTGGGTGATCGCCCGGCCCTCCGGCACGGAGCCCCGGATCAGGGTTTTCGCGGAGGCGGAGACCGGGGAGGAGGCGAACCGGCTGGCGGACCGGATGGAAGCATTTATCGGCGTCGGGGAATAGGACGGACCGGAAGAAAGCCCGCCGGGACCGGGGACGGCCCGGGGGACCCCGGAAGGAACGGACGGGAAAACGCGGGGAATGCAGACCGGGGACGGCCCGGGGAACCCCGGGAGGAGAAACGCCCGGACGGATACGGACGGAAGCACGCGGGAGACGAGGAGCGGAAAGCAGGAAGGAGGAGACGGGACATGGCCGGGAAGCGAAGGATTCACCTGCATTCGCTGCGGACCCAGATGATCGTCGCCGTCATCCTGGCCTGGCTTGTGCCGGCGCTGATTCTGACCCAGTTTATCATGACCCTGCTGCCCCGCCTGCAGGAAATGGCCCAGGATGCCCTGATCGGCAGCGCGGACGACGCCTGGGCGAAGGTGTCGGACAGCATGGATACCCTGATCACCCTGTCGCGGGACGCCACCTATGACGGGGAACTGCTCAGCGCCTATACCCAGCGGGAGGCGGGAACCCTGAGCGACGCGGAATTCGTCCGGGTTTCCCGAAACTACCTGGAGCGCAGATACGGCCGGGAACCCCTGTGCCGGGGGGCCATCTATGCGGCGGACGCGGCGGAGGGGCTGACCCTGTATGACCGGAACGGCGCGGAGGCCATGGCGGACTATCAGGCCTTGGCGGCGGAGACCCTGCGGTCCATGCGGGGGGAGATGGACACCCGGTGCCTGCTGCTGCCGGCCGGGGAGCATCTGTATCTGGCCCGGAACCTGCTGGACACCCGGATGCGGCCCTTCGGGCTGCTGGTGCTGGAGATCGACCGGGAAAGGCTGCAGGCCCCCCTGACGGCGGTGGCGGAGCAATGGCACGGCACGCAGTGGCTGGAGACCGCCGGGACGCCGGAGCTTTCGGCCCCTTCCGGGGAAAAGCTTACCGAGGGGGAAGGGGATACCCTGGTACTGACGGAAACCTCGGACAGCCGGGACTGGACCATGACCTGGTATCTGACCATTCCCCGGGACCAGGTTTTCGGCCAGGTGCGGCAGTTCAGGAGACTGCTGATCGGGCTGTATGTGCTGCTGATTCCCTTCCTGATTCTGATTTCGGCCTATATTCACCGGCGCTTTACCCGCCCGGTGACCCGGCTGATGGAAGCCTCCCGGCGGATCGAGCAGGGGGAATTCGGCGTCACGGTGCCCATGAAGGGGGAGGACGAGCTGGGGGCCCTGGGCCGCACCTTCTCGCATATGAGCACCCATTTGAAGGAGCTGGTGGACCGGACCTACAAGGAGGAAATCGCCCTGCGGGACGCCCGAATTCAGGCGCTGCAGAGTCGGATCAATCCGCATTTCATCAACAACGCCCTGGAGGATATTAACTGGCAGGCCCGCATCGACGGCTCCGGAAACGTGAGCCGGATGGTGGAGGCCCTGAGCGTGCTGCTGAACGCCAGCATGGCCAGCCGGGAAAAGCGGCTGGTGACGCTCCGGGAGGAGATGGAGGTGGCGGACGCCTACATCTGCTTCATCCGGGAGCGCT
>CAZMFY010000192.1:0-4955 GCA_964565635.1 uncultured Oscillospiraceae bacterium | reverse complement strand
TGACCGACCTGGCGGACATGAACCGGGGCACCTTTTATCTGTATTACCGGGACATTTTTGATATGCTCGAGAACATCGAGGCCGAATTGTTCCAGAAGCTGGATACCATCGCCCAGAGCCACGAGCACGGCGAGCTCACGCAGCAGGTCAAGCCAATCCTGCTGGATCTGTTTCACTTTATCCATGAAAACCAGGAGATGTGCCGCGTGCTGCTCAGCCCCAACGGCGACATGAATTTCCTCCACCGGCTGTATGAGGCCATCCGGGAGAGATGTCACGAAATCTGGGGAGATCAGGTCGGCGGCGTCAGTGAAAAGGAGTTCGACTATCGTTATAGCTTTGCGGTCTTTGGCTGCGCGGGCATGATCCGTGCATGGGTCAACAGGAACTGTCAGGAAACGGATATGCAGATGGCGGAACTGGCGGACAGGATGATTCGCCGCGGCACCATTGACCCTGTCGGGTGACGGATGCGTTGGTTCGAGTCCAACTGTCACCATCACCTGGGGCTGTCTCAAAATGATCTGAGAGGATCATAAGAGGCAGCCCCTGATATGCTCCCTTCATGAGAGACAGTAAAAGACAAAACTGCCGCATGAAGGGAGTATTCATTATGCGAAGAAAGAGATACACAGCTGAACAAATCGTCAATCATCAACGCAAGGCATGAAAATGTTCGTAAAAGGAAGATAAATGATTGCAGTCCTGTTGCCCTGCATTTCAGTTCGGTGACGGATGCCGCGGCGCAGGCGTGTCCCGCCCGCGGAGGGGCTGAACCCTACCTTCGGTTCCGCCGGATCCCCTTCAGGATCGCGGCCAGGGATATGACTAAGACCGCGGCCCATACCAGGCCGCTGATGACTGCGGTGAACGGCAGCATCCCCAGGCTTTCTCCGGTGGAGGCGACCATGATCAGGGTGTTCTGAAGGGTCAGGATCGATACGAGAGCGTCGATAAAGCTGATGGTCCGAAGCAGCCAGACCAGACTGTCCGATGAAGACTTTCGCCTTCTGAGATTGACCGACGCCATAATGATTTTATAGGTGGTATACGCGGCCATGGCGATGGCCGGGATCAGCGTCAGGCTGACCGGCTTCTGCAGCCGGACCATGATGGCAATGGGCACGATCAGGCTGATATTCAGGATCAACAGCTGAAAGGAAATGGCAAGGAACGCTTTGTTTCTTGCCGCTTCTTTATTTTCATGCCGGTCAGCCTCCCTGGCTGCGGCAATGATTGAACCCCGCAGAAGGGTGAGCAGGATATAATAGACGCAGATCGTGCCGTGCCACAGGGAGGCGTGATACACGCCGAGGAATCCGTTATAGACGGCGAACAGCAGCGTCACCGCAAGGGAACCCGCTGCCGCCGTATAGGTTTTAAAATCATACTCGGCTCTCCATCGGCCGAGAAAACGTTTGACGCCGTTCATGAGCCCTCCTGCCGGCGGAGCATCGTTATTCATCCGTTCTTTCTTTCCGGATCCCTGCATCCCGGACGTAATGCTCAGCCGTCTGCCTGTTCGCCGCGATCTCATCCGCCGTCAGCGCCCGGACGACCTTTGCAGGCCTTCCGAAAGCCATGCAGCCTTCCGGGATGACGGTATTCCTGGTTACAAGAGAGCCGGCGCCGATGAGGACGTTCTTTCCGATGCTGCATCCGTCCAGAAGGATCGTTCCCATGCCGATCAGCGCATGATCGCCCACCGTGCAGCCGTGAATAATGCAGGAATGCCCGATGGTCACACCGTTTCCGATCGTGACGGACGATCCCGGCGAAGTGTGGATCATCGTAAGATCCTGCAGGTTCGTATGCTCCCCGATGTGAACATACTCGCCCTCATCGCTTCGAATCACGGCGTTATACCAGACGCTGCTGTGAGCACCGATCACGATGTTATCACCGATGATTTTCGCGCCGTCCGCAATCCATACGGTTTCATCGATCTTCATGGGCGGGATCCCTTCGCCGGCGGAAGCATCCTCATTCCGCCGCGCAGGGTCCGAAGACCGCGGATCGGATGCTTCCCAGGATGCCTGCGCTTTCTTCGTCTCCTCATTCATGGAACGGTCACCTCTCTGAATTCATCAGAATCACAATCAATTTTAGCGGAGAATCCGGAGAAACACAAGCGCCGCGCCAATATTCCATGGCCGCATTCGAAAAGGATGATGAGGCGGGGGATACGGACCTGAGCGTGCTGGGAATCTGACGGCGCAAAAAAAGGGGCGCGGCTGTGCTGCCGCGTCCTTTTTATATGGCTTCCGGTTTCCTTCGGCTGATCCGGCTACTGGATGATCATCCGGCCGCAGGTTTCGCATTCCACCAGGGCCCCGCTGCGAATCTTGCTGAGGGTGGCGGAGGGAAGGCTCGTGTTGCAGCCGGAGCACTGCCCGTACTGCAGGCGGACCACCGGGGGCGTGGTATGCTTCCGGATGGCCAGATATTCCGCCATCAGCTCCGGCTCCACGGTTTTCTCCAGGTTCTTGACCCGGGCCCGCTGCTGATCCAGTTCCTCCTTTTTCACCTTGCTCTCGTTTTCATAATCAACCTTCAGCTGATCGAAATTCTGCTTGGCCCGGGCGGCGTCCACCCGCACCGTGCGCAGCTGATTTTCATAGGCGGCGGAGTCCGCGTTCATCTGGTTCAGCTCTTTTTCGAAGGAGTGAATCTCCTCCCGGGAGCGGGCGACTTCGCCGCGAAGGGCGGCGATGCCTTCCTCATCCTCCGGATCCAGGGCTTCCATCTTTTCCTTCTGGGCTTCGATCCGGGAAATGGTGTTTTCCAGCCCCTGCATCAGCATGTCCTTCCGGTCCGCAATGGCCGCCACGCTGTCTTCGATCTGCTTATACTGCTTCTGACGTTCCATGATGAAATCCCGGGAACGTTCCAGCTTAATCCGGGTGGGGGAGCGTTTAATCTCCGTGGCGATGGCTTCCGCCTTCAAATCCTCCGTCTGATACGCCCACAGTGCTTCAAAATCCATACTTCGGCCTCCTGTCCGGCAGGAGAACCTCAGTCCGCCTGCCTCATTGCCGGCAGGGAGGCATAGGCTTCCACCGCCGACTTAAAAATCTCCAATTTGTATTGTAGCCCAATTGCCGCGCTTTGTAAAGCGTCCGCCAGGGCGAAAATCCCCGGCCGCTCGGTGGCGAAATGGCCGCCCTCGAAGCAGACCACCCCCGCGTCCGCCATGGCCAGGGCGTGATGATGCTTCACCTCCCCGGTGAGGAAGCCCTCCGCCCCCAGGCGGGCGGCCTCCTCCCATTCGCCGCTGCCGGCGCCGGAGCACAGGCCCAGCCGGGAAACGGTCCGCTCCCCATCGCCCATCAGGACAACGTTGGACCCCAGGGCCGCGCAGAGATATTCCCGCAGTTCGGCGGCCTTCATGGGAACCGGCAGGGCGCCCACCCGGAGGAATCCCTCGCCGGTTACGTCCAGCAGGGCGCAGCATTCCGCCAGGGCGTCATTGATCCCGCCGGGGGCCTTGTCCAGGCAGGTATGGCAGGCAATGAGGCTGATGTTTTCCCGGATCATCCGGCGGATCAGCCGGCCCTCATAGGTTTCATCGGTCAGCCGCTGGATGGGGGAGAACATCAGCGGATGATGGGTGACGATCAGCTGAACCCCCAGAGAGACGGCCTCCTCCAGCACGGCTTCGGTCACGTCCAGGGCGAAGAGCACCCGGGAGACCGGCTGCCCGGGGGAGCCCACCAGCAGCCCGGAATTATCGAAGTCCTCCTGGGTTTCAAAGGGCGCCACGGCATCCAGCAGGTCATAGATGTTTTGAACGGTCATCGGCGATCACTCCTTTTTCAGCTTTTCATCGAGGCAGAATCTATTCGGCGGATCGGGCCCGCGGGCAGGGCAGGCGTCCATCGCGCCTCTGATCGAGGCAGGCTTTTAGAGGATCGGGCCCGCGGGCAGGGCCGGCATCCATCACGCCTTTGATCCGGACAGTTTTTTTTCGGCGGATCGGGCCCGCGCTCAGGGCCGGCCGTCAATCACGCGCTTCATCAGATCCAGATCCGCTTCCAGCAGTTCGGCTTCCGGAGAAGCGGCCCCGGAAGCGCCCCTGATCCCCTTCAGCTTGGCCTCCAGCACCTGAACCCGCCGGGTAAGATAGGGCTTCAGCAGGGGAGAGACGGATTCGAACAGGGGCTTCCCCAGCCGCAGCTCCCGGTCGGTCAGCGCCTCTTTTCCGGGCACCGCCTTCATGATCAGATAAAACCGCCGGCCGTCCCGGACCGGCTCTTCCCGGATCAGCCGGTACCCGATCTCCATCACGGCCCGGCGGACCTCCGGCAGATCCGTATGGGCGGAGAGCAGCAGGCCGGCGCCCTGCAGGCGGGAAGCCCCGCTCCGGAGAATGCCGGCGATGGTTCGCCCGCCCATGCCCAGAATGGAAACGGCCTGCACCGGTTCGGAAACCACCGCCAGCCCGTCCCCCAGCCGAAGCTCCGCCCGGTGGGAAAGCCCCGCCCGGATCACATGATCCCGGGCGTTTTCCAGGGCGTCCGGGCTCACGTCGGTGAGAATCATCCGGCGGCATTTTTCCGCCTTCAGCAGGGCGATGGGCAGATAGGCGTGGTCCGTGCCGATATCGGCGGCCAGCTCGCAGTCGTCGTACAGGTCAAAGGCCAGGGACAGACGGGGATCCAAGGGCATAGGCGCCTCCTGAAAACTCCGGCGCGCTGCGCCGGAGTTGAAATGAATTCGAATCGTTGCGTTAAAAGCTTCCGTCTGATGGGCAGGCGCTTCGGCCGCCCGGGGCGGAAATGAATCCGGAGCCTGCGGGGAAAGCTTCTTCCGCCTGATGGGCGGGCGCTTCGGCCGCCCGGGGCGGAAATGAATCCGGATCCTGCGTGGAAAGCTTCTTCCGCCTGATGGGCGGGCGCTTCGGCCTCCCGGGAGGAAATTAATCCAGATAATCCCGGAGCTTCTTGCTGCGGGAG
>CAZMFY010000191.1:0-4986 GCA_964565635.1 uncultured Oscillospiraceae bacterium | reverse complement strand
GACGGTTTTTGAGGCCGCTTTTTTCAGTGGTTTCGGACGGTCCTTTTCGTTCCACCCGGGAAAATGGAACGAAAAGGACCGTCCCTGCGTTCCACTCTGTGGAGCCGGGGGCCTCATTGCCGGCCTCGTGTAAATGGAACAGGGGCGGCCCTCGTTCCAGATTGACAATTGATGCATGAGATGATATTCTTTATGTGGGATATCCCACTATGGGAAATTGCGGAGGGATGATTATGGAAACTGCCGTTCGGGAATATGATGCAAAGCTGGATTCAAAAAAAAGGCTTACGCTTCGTGAAGCCGGATATGAGTATTACCATGTCTCTGTCCTTCCGGATCAAAGGATTATTCTGGAACCGCGGGTGCTGACTGCGCCGTTTGAAGTATCCGCAAACACGCTGAAGATGATGGATGATGCTGTCGAAAACATGAAGAAAGGAAGCGTTTCTCAGGCGTTGGATTTGTCCGAATTCGAGGAATAAGATATGTTTGAGATCCATCTTGGCATCCCTGAAATGGAAGCATTGTGGAATGACCTGCAGAAAAAGCATCAGGATGGTACTGCGACAAAGAAAGAAGAAAAACTGCGCGGACAAATGGGGAAGGCCATGGCTTTGCTTTCCGGCAATCCAAGACATCCTGGCCTTCACTCCCATGATATATCTTCTTTGACGGCCCGATATGGACAGAAGGTCTGGGAATCATATCTGGAAAACGATACGCCGAAAGCAGGTTGGATCTTCTGGTGTTATGGACCGGGAAAAGGCGACATCACAATTGTCGGACTTGAACCACATCTGGATGATAAATCCAGCGGGTATAAAAAAGTAACCTTGTCTGCCATGGGAAAGGAAATTGTCTGATATCGCGGAGGAAAACCGGGCAGCATCTGAAGATCAAAAGGGTCGGAACAGCCCAAATAACAAAAAGGGGCGGTCCCTGTTTCTCATAAGACTGAGAACAGGAACTGTCCCTTTTCATCAATTGGCCTGAAAGCCAGGAATAATGGAACGAAAAGGACCGTCCCTCTGTTCCACCTCAATCGGATGGAACGAAAAGGACCGTCCCTCCGTTCCACCTCCGTTCCACTTGCGGGCGGGGGCGGGGGATGATACAATAGGCGGCGTTCCGCTTTCGCGCAGGAAGGATTCCTGTGAAAGCGGCGGAGAATGCGAGACGAAAACGAGACAAAAACGAATAGAAAACGAGGGGAAGTGGAACGAAAAGGACCGTCCCTCCGTTCCAAAACGAGTAGAAAGCGAGGGAAAATGGAACAAAAAGGACCGTCCCTCCGTTCCGCGAGAAAATGGAACGAAAAGGACCGTCCCTCCGTTCCACAGGAGAAGCATATGAATCAAAGAGATCTGGCAGAAATCAAAAGAAGATTGAATCCTGACAAGCGCAATCCCTCCCTGATCTGCGGCTGCTATCTGGATCATATCGGAAATCCGATCACCAGCTTTGAGCTTCCGGTGGCCACGCTGTATGAGCAGGAAAACGAGAAATACATGTCCATCTTCAAGAAGGTGCTCTCCGGGCAGATCGGCCAGAACCTGACCCCCATCGCCTTCCCCGCGGAAAGCGACGAGCTCCTGCTTCGGGTCCGGGATACCGCCATGAACGATCCGGAGGCCCTGCAGGCCCTTTTTACCCGGCTGACCGCCGGCATCCGGGCGGAGCATCCGGACATGCAGTCCGTGGAGGACGCCATGAAGGCCGAAAACTGGCTGATCCTGCTGATGCATGACGATCTGGACGTGCGGAGCAGGGACGTGAACGGGGAGATTGATTATGAAAACTCCGACCGGGCCTTCAGCTATCTCCTCTGTGCCATCTGCCCCGTGAAGCGGGATAAGCCCGCTCTGCGGTATGTGCCGGAGGACGGCGTCTTCCATGATCGGGCGCCGGAATGGCTGGCCGCCGCCCCGGCCCTGGGATTCCTGTTCCCTCTCTATGAAGGCGGCGCTGCCGATGTGAACACCTTCCTCTTTTACAGCAAGGACAGCCGCGATGCCCACGAGGATTTCCTGCGGGCCGCCTTCGATGTGGAGGCAATCATGCCCGCCGCGGAGCAGACGGAGAACTTCCAGTCGCTGCTGGCCCAGAGCCTGGGCGCCGAATGCTCCCTGGACGTGGTGCAGGAGATGCACGAGGCGGTGACCGGCCTCATAGAGGAGCGGGACAAGGACGATGAGCCCCTGATGCTCTCCCAGAAGGATGTGGCCAGGATGCTGACCGAGGGAGGCGTTTCCGAGGAGCGGGTGGAAGCCTTCCGGAAGGGCTTTGACGAGACCTTCGGGGCCGGCGCGGTGCTCCCCGCGGTCAATGTGGTGGCGCCCAAGCAGTTCAAGGTAGAGATGCCCAGCGTTTCCATCAAGGTGGATCCCAAGCAGGCGGATCTGCTGGAAACCCGGGTCATCGACGGCCGAAGCTATCTGCTGATTCCCATCGAGGGCGATATCGCCGTCAACGGCCAGCCCGTCTTCGCCTGAGTGGAACGGAGGGACGGTCCTTTTCGTTCCACATTCGAATAAACGGAACGGAGGGACGGTCCTTTTCGTTCCACATTCGAAAAAATAGGAACGAGGCCCGGTCCTTTGTTCCGCTTCAAAGAAAAACTCTGGCGGCCGTTCTGGTCACCAGAGTTATTTGTTTCCAAGCCCACTTGACGGGATGAGGTTCATTTCTAACAGATCAGCTTGAGGCTGAAAATGGAACGAAAAGGACCGTCCCTCCGTTCCACACGTTCCAGAGGATGGAACGAAAAGGACCGTCCCTCCGTTCCATGAGGCTGAAAATGGAACGAAAAGGACCGTCCCTCCGTTCCGAGGATGGAACGAAAAGGACCGTCCCTCCGTTCCAAGTCCCTCCGTTCCATTATTCGACGGTGAAGTGGATGGGCTGCCAGACCACGTTCTTCTGCTGATCCACGTCGGTATAGCAGAGCTTGCAGCTGATTTCTTTTACATCCTCGACCTGCATCATCCCGTCAATGGCGACCATCATGGTGAACATGGACTCTTCTCCGGCGGGGCAGAAGCCGAGCTGTTCCCCTGTGCTCATGTTGGTCACAGACATCGAGAAGTTGGCCGTCATTCCGTTGATGGTCAGACTCTCCAGCCTGACAGCAAGGTTCATGTCCGAATCGTTCTGGACGAGGCCGTACAGCACGATCATGGACCTGAAATCATTGGGACTGCCCGAGGGCTCCATCACGAAGCGGAAGGAGAGCCCTTCCCAGGTCATGGGTTCGCTCTCGGCGAGCCGGTCCGCGGCGGGGAAGACCATCTCCACCGTCTCCGGTTCCGGTTCCCCAACGTAGGCCATATCAAAGGTCAGCGGCTCGATTTTGAAAAGATCCGGCCATTTCCAGGAGTCCGCCGCCGCCAGCTCGTCGGTGGTGGGCATCTGGGCCCAAAGGGTCATTTCTCCGTTTTCCAGCCAGTCGGCGGACAGGTTTTCCACGCCGTATAGGTCAAAATCCAGGCTGATCCGCAGGTTTTCGGTCTTTGCCGGTACGGTCAGATCATCCATATGGTAAATCGTGGACATGTCTCCGTATTCTATCAGATGGAAGTAAGCTTCCTCTCCGTTCAGCTTTATGCCGTCGAAGGGGATGGTCAGCA
This sequence comes from uncultured Oscillospiraceae bacterium, assembly GCA_964565635.1. Classification (GTDB taxonomy): domain Bacteria; phylum Bacillota; class Clostridia; order Christensenellales; family Aristaeellaceae; genus Aristaeella. The sequence continues at coordinate 1,360 of CAZMFY010000191.1, read as the reverse complement.
GCACATCCCGGTCGTTTTCATTGGTCACCGTCATAATCAGGCTCAGCTTTCTGCTGGATTCGTCGTATTTGAACAGCTCAATCCTCGTGGCCTGGATCTTCACGCCGCTCTCATCCACCAGGGTGGCCGCCTCCCCGCGCTTGATTCCGCCCAGACTCACATGGCTCGCTGTGGCTTCCTTCGTGATCTCGCCGGCACCGTCGTACAGATCCCCGTCGATCTCAATATGGATCGGGCCGATCTTATGGTTGAATCTCTTTGAATTGAACCGGGAGTTCTTCACTGTGATCTCCAGATCCACGGGCAGCTTTTCCGGATTCTCCACCGCGTACTGCAGGGACTTTTCGCCGAGAGAGCCCATGAGCCCGTCAGAGATATGCATCGCGGTTTTCGTTTTCACCCCGCCCACCTTCAGGGAGGTCAGATCGCCATTGGCGGAATAGCCGGTGATCTTGGGGAAGTAGACGGGATCCAGATCGCAGGCAAAGTTGACGGTCATGATATTCTTTTTATTCGCGTACTCCTCATAGAAGTTGACCTGCTTCAGATACACCGTGATGATTTCGTTCCGGAAAACCACCAGATCCTTTCCGTAATCCTTGCTGGTTTTGACAGTAAAGGATACGGCGCCGCTGATGGGGCCTTCCGTGCTCGCCGCGGCCGATTCCGCTGTGGCCGCCTCCGCCGCTCCGCTTCCGGCATTCCCGGCTGCCGAACCCGCATCTCCGGAGGCACTTCCGGCGGAGGCTCCGCCCTGATCGGCGGCTCCCTCAGTCACCTTCACCGAATCTCCGGGCAGCCAGCCGGTGGAGCCGTCCGCCAGCCGAACCTGCACCCAGTTGCCTTCCTTCCCCACGTATTCAAAGGTATCGCCCACGGCGGCCATGGTCAGCTTTGCGCCGCCGAAGCTGGCGCTGTCCCGGACGGATGCGCCTTTTGTCACCTGAACCTGCTGCCCTTCCGCCAGGGCCAGGGGCAGGCAGCTCATCAGCAGCGCCAGGACGATCAGCAGCGAGATGATTTTTTTCATTGCCGTATTCCTTTCTGTGCAAAAATGAAATGAGTGAGCGAATCAGCTGCCGGTCAAGGAAAACGGCAGGAGAAACCGCATCCACATAAGGATTCTTCTCTCGAATTATGAACCATATTCAACGGCCCGTCAAGCGTGGAACGTGGAACGGAGGGACGGTCCTTTTCGTAACACGCAAGTGGAACGAAAAGGACCGTCCCTTCCGTTCCACCCCTCGATTGAAAACTTGAAACGAAAAAGACCGCCCTCCATTCCGGAGAGGCGGTCTGCAGTTGAAAGTGGAACGAAAAGGACCGTCCCTCTAAAGTGCTCCCCTTGTCAAGGACAATT
>CAZMFY010000190.1:0-5060 GCA_964565635.1 uncultured Oscillospiraceae bacterium | reverse complement strand
ACCCGTTTCCCCATCTCCACGTCATAGGTGGGGATGGCGCCTCCCAGAAAAATCAGCTCGTCGTCCGGATGGCACATGGCAAAGAGGATATCCGCCTTTTCCTCCGTCGGTTCCCACCGCTGCACCCAGTCCGGGATCTCCCCCTCGCCGAACACAAACAGCTCATTCAGGCCCATGATCCGGGGCTCGCTTTCCTGGGTGGAAAGGACGCGGATTTCCGTGGCGCCCGGAATTTCAAAGAAGGCGTGGGCATAAACAGGATTCCCCTCAGCCACGGTTTCCCAGTCCGCCCCGGAGGTCCTTACCTGAACCTGATAGCTTTCCGGAATCGTATGGAAGCACAGGTACAGCCCATGCACCGGGTCCTTCGCTTTGATCTCCACGAAGGGGGGATCGCCGGCGTCGCTTTCCCACCAGGTGGTATAGGCGCCGTCGGTAAAGTTTTTCCAGGAGCTGTGGCGTTTTCCGCTGGTTGGGCTGACGGAAAAGGTGCAGCGGCCCGTCAGATCCCTGGCCTCTGCTCCGGCCGCCCGTCCCGCCGTCGGAGCCAGCACAGGCAGCAGCAGGAACAGCAGCAGGGACAGCAGCAGCGCGGTCCGCCATGAACTCATGCCCGCCGGCCGTCCCGTCGTCGGGGGATGCCCCGGAAACCTCGCCCGGCTTTCCCGGATCCCTGCCGGTCGCAGGCTCCGCTCCGCCGCAAAGGACGTGCTGTATCTTTCTTCCGCGTTCAGAATTCCTTTTTTCAAAAAACTCACTCTCCGCTCATCTTACTCCTGCTCCATCCATCCGGAAATAAAGTAGATCATATCCTTCACCGGCCGAATCTTCGGATTGCTGAGGGCATTGATCTTCTGCCAGTTCTTTCCGTCCATCCGGAAAACCATCGTCGCGGAGGATCCTCCGTCCAGATTATAGGCGTTCCGCACCCCGGGCATGGAAGAGACCAGATCCACAAACTGCTCCATATTCAACCCGGTGGAGCCTGCATTCTGGGGGCCTTCGCTGGTGATCAGCAGATATTCCAGGGGGCCCGTCTGACAGTAAGCCATGCGCTGGGCCGGCTTCTGTGCCCCATGGCGGTTATCGTCCCCCACCGACTGGGCCACGCCGTCCACCACGAGGGCCGGACCAAAGGTAAAGATATTCACCGCCTGATCCTGCAGCGCTTCCACGTCCGCATCTTCCGCGTTCTTCAGAATATGAAAATCTCCGGCCCGGTCCACCACCAGCACGTCGGTCTTCCCGTCGCACCGCAGCCGCAGCATCTTTCCCTGCCGCATCAGGGCGCCTCGGGTCACGTCCTCCCCGCCGTAGAAATCCCCGTTGATGGCAATCACGGCCTGCACCCGCTTCGCCAGCGTCGAAACATAGTTGGTATCATTGCTGCTGACCGGCGCATTCATCAGCGTCCGCATCTGAGAAGCGTCGGCGATTTTAATCCGGGCATAAATATAGTTCGTATCATAAATCCTGCCCGTGCCGAGATGAACCGTGATGGAGGGATCCGCGTAGCCCGTCGGATTCTCCGCGCCGTTCTCATACAGATATCCGTCCTCTTCAGGCATCTCACCGACCGTTTTCCGCATTTCCTGTTCAATAGGAATTGTGACCAGCGTCCCGTTTTCTGAAACCGGAAGCTCCAGCAACTCCACCGCCGGCTCCGCCGTTTCCCTTGGCGGCTCCGCTTCCGCCAGCGCGCCTTTTTTCGCGCCGGGCACAAGAAGCACCGCCGTCAGCAGCAGCCCGGCCAGCAGATATTTCATTCCTCGCTTTTTTGCACTGTTCATCCCTGTGTGTATTCCTTTCCGTTTCCTTTCATCTTCGCTGATTCGGGACATTCCTCCCGCGCCGCAAAAAGAATCCGCCCCAGGTTCTTTTCCCGCGGCTTCCCGCCGCGGTATCTCTGCCCGGGGTCGGTCCATATTTCCAGAGGGGTCCCGGCCTTCCACCCCGGTCTGAGGCGCTGCTGAAGGCCGCTTTTTTGCTGTCAGTCTTCCCGGATCAGGCTCTCCAGGGTTTCGAAGAGCACGTCCGGCTCCACGGGCTTGGACAGATGAGCGTTGAGCCCAGCCTGCATGCTTCGCTGCACGTCCTCATCGAAGGCATTGGCCGTCAGGGCGATAATGGGAACGGTCTTCGCATCCGCCCGCTTCGTGGCCCGGATGGCCCTGGTCGCCTCCAGCCCGTCCATCTCCGGCATCCGCATGTCCATCAGGATGGCGTCATAGTATCCTTCGACGGAAGCTTCGAACAGCTCCAGCGCGATACGGCCGTTCTCCGCCACGTCCACCTCCATTTCCCGCATGGCCAGCACCATCACCATGATCTCGGCATTGACGGCCATATCCTCCGCCAGCAGAATCTTCCTGCCACGCAGCTCCGCCCTGGTTTCCCGGGAAGCCTTGTTTTTCCGTTTGAACGCCTCCCGGAATTCATCCAGCACGCTGCCGGCAAACAGGGGCTTAGATACAAAGGTATCCACACCGGCGCCCAGGGCCTCATCCATGATTTCGTCCCAGTTAAAGGAGGTCAGAATGATAATCGGCGTCTCGTGCCCGACCACCGCCCGGATCTTCCGGGTGGTTTCCACGCCGTCCATGTCGGGCATGCGCCAGTCCACCAGCACCAGATCGTAATTCTCCCGCCGGGCGAAGCGCATCTTCACCATTTCCAGTCCCTCCGCGCCGGAGGCCGCCACCTCGCAGTGAACACCCACCTGCCCCAGCACGATCCGGGCATGCTCCAGGGCAATGGTATCATCGTCGATCACCAGCACGTTCATCTCGTGGGGATTCAGATCGCTTCCCGTCAGATGCAGGTCCTTCCGGTCGGACTCGCCCAGCGTGACCGTCACATGGAAGGTCGTTCCGACCCCCTTCTCGCTCTCCACTTCGATATGCCCGTTCATCAGTTCCACGATGCTCCTGGTAATGGGCATGCCCAGGCCGGTGCTTCCGTATTTATTGGTCGAGGAGGCATCCTCCTGGCTGAAGGCTTCAAAAATATGCGGCAGATATTCCCGGCTCATGCCGATGCCCGTATCCCGAACGGTGAATTTCAGGGTCGCCATGCCTTCCATCCTCGGTCCTTCCTCAATCAGGAAGGTCACGCTTCCCCCCGCAGGCGTAAACTTGACCGCGTTGCCCAGCAGGTTAATCACCACCTGCTTCAGCTTCATGGCGTCGCCCACATAGTATTCATCAATCTTTCCCGCCGTCCGGCAGATGTATTGAAGCCCTTTCTCCCGGCACTGGCCGCCGATCATGGTATTGACCTGCTCCAGCTGCCGGGCAAAGGAAAATTCTTCGTTTTTAATGGTCATCCGGCCGGATTCAATCCGGGACATATCAAGAATGTCATTAATGATACCCAGCAGGTGCTGGGCAGACCCGCCGATCTTTTCCAGGTAACGCCGCATCTTTTCCGACAGATCCGGCTCGTTCAGCGCGATATTGTTCAGCCCGATAATGGCATTCATGGGTGTCCGGATTTCATGGCTCATATTGGACAGGAAAACCGTCTTCGCCCGGTTCGCCTGTTCCGCGGCGCTGAGCGCCTCCTGCAGGGCTCTGGCCCTGTCCATGTTTTCCCGCATTTCCGCATCAATGACCGTAAAACCGACACCCACCGCGTGCACCTTGTGATCATCCCGGTCCCCGGGATGACGCACCCCGGCCATGCGGAGCATCTCATAATAGCTCTTTCCGTTCCGATGGGCCAGATAGCGGTATGCGATAATGTTTTCCGTGGCCAGGGCCGCCCGGATATTGTCCGGATCCACAAAGTGAAGGAAGCCCTCCCGATACTTCTCTTCCACATACAGATCGCAGTATTCCTGGAATCGGGCATGGAAGGGGAAATGAACGCCCACCGGAGTCTGTCGGTTATCCTCCGCGTCCGCCCGGTAGCACACCGCGTCATCCCGGTCCACGTCCACATGATATACGCTTCGGTAATCGGAAGCCATGGCCGTTATCATGGCGTTCAGCTCGTTCTTTTCCTGCTGCTCCGCCCGGCCCCTGCGCACCTCCAGGTCCACGTCCTTGAAGCCCATCATGACGCCCATCCTGTTATCCGGCATCAGCACCTTCCCGAAGTCAATCCGATAATGCCGGGGGCCTGTAGATAAGGAGCGGATAAAATTAACGGAAAAGGAATCCCGGGTTTCAAACTGCTTCAGGATGTAGGGCAGGGAAATCTGCTCCTGCATCCGCACCTGATCCTCCTCCGCCACCATGGTGGCCACATATTCCGTTTTGGTATCCGTATACCTGGCATGGCTCAGCGCGTTGCGGATCGCTTCCTCGTGAGCGCTGTCCATGTCCGTATGATACAGGGAGCAGGCTTCCGTCACCACGTCATTGATCAGCCATACGGTGTTGTATGAATTAATCAGCGTCTGAATCACGGCTCCCCGGACATTCAGGTTTTTTTCCCGCTCCGCACGCTTTTCCGTGATATCGGAAATGAACACATAATAAATCCCGCCGTATTTCTCGGTTTCCGTATAGTGGCCGTAATCATCCACCCAGCGGATCATCCCATCCTTCCGGACAATACGGTATTCCACATAATCCATATTGTTCTCGCTGGTATCAATCTGATCGAGAATGGACGCGGAAATCGCTTCGTAATCCTCCGGATGAAGCATGCCTTTGAAGGTATACCCGGTCAGCGCCTGAAATTCCGCCTGCGTTTCACAGCCAAAGATATTCCAGCAGGCTTTATTGGAATAAATCAGCTTCTCCGGCGCCGCCGCCTGATAAATAAAAAAGCCGCCGGGCATATGCGCGCCCAGTTCCTCCACCAGGGGAAGCGTGTGCTCGTCCAGTTCAAAACGCTTTTCAAGCATGGGGAAGCCTCCTTTTCCGCCGTCCCCGGCAGATACATGGGTCAGATCCCGCTTCAGAGACGCTTTTTCGCAGAAAAGTATATCAAAAAAACCGGCATCTTACAATGCCGGATTTTCCGCTGCTTCCTTTCTCGCCTCCAGGACCCAGAAGCCTGCATCCCGTTCCAGCCGCTCCACCGAGGCGAAAATCGATTTCAGATATTCC
>CAZMFY010000189.1:0-5104 GCA_964565635.1 uncultured Oscillospiraceae bacterium | reverse complement strand
CTGGAGCAGCGTTCCCGCGCAATACTTGATGTGCTCCGCCATGTAGGCGCAGATCGCCGCATAGGCAGCCTCCTGCCAGGAGACCCGGCACATCAGGAAAACGCCGACGGCATATACCGCCAGAGTGCCCACATAGTGCAGGGCAAAATAAACCTGGCCGGAAAGACCAATGCTGTTCAGCGCAGGAAACGTAACCGTCCCCAGGGCGATCCAGGCAGAGACCATCGCCCACAGGATCATCGCGTACAGGTACCATTTCCTTTTCTTTTCCAGCGGCAGAAAAAAAGGAATCAGCGCCCAGAAAATCTGCGTCGGAAAGCCGGACAGATAATGCACCAGCAAATCATACGTCATGGTTTCCATCAGAAGCCCGCCTCCAGATAATCCGTGAACGTCTGCAGAAACTCTTTCTTCCGGGTGCGGCTGATGGGCAGCTCCTTTCCGGCAATGAATACGCTGTCCTTACTGACCCGGTCGACGCGCTTCAGGTTCACCAGGTAGGAAAGAGAGCACCTGGAAAAGGGAAGCCCGCTTAATTCCGCTTCCGCATCGCTGATTTTGGCCCGCCGCTCAAAGATTCCGTCAGCGGTTGTATAAACCAGCGTATGCCCGTTCACTTCGATAAACAGAATATCGTCCGTGGACACTTTGACCATATCGCTGTATCTTTTCAAATATACATAGGCATGGGCTTTTCTCTTTTCGGCCTCTTTGACGGCCTTGTTCATCCGCAGTTCAAACCTGCTGTATTCCAGCGGCTTGAGAATATAATCGAAGGCGTCCACCTCATAGCCGTTGATGGCGTACTGGCCCATGGTGGTGACGAAAATCAGGATTACGTCGCTGTCGCAGGCCCGGATGCGGCGGGCGGTCTCCAGTCCGTCCAGCAGCTTCATCTGAATATCCAGGAAGATGATGTCCCACTTGGATTTAAAATCCTCCGCGATGTCGATGCCGTCCTGAAAACAGGTGATGTTCAGCTCCACGCCATGCGCGTCCTGCCAGCGGCGAAGCATCCCGGCCAGCTGGTCGCTGAACGCTTTCTCGTCATCCACGATTGCAACCGAATACATGCTTTTATTCCTTCTTCCCCCGCATTTATAGAACACTTTGCTGTTCTGATTCTATCATAGAATCGCATTGCTTTCCAGATGAAGGGAAAAGAATTGAACAAAGGCGTTTTCTCCATGAATCCGCATGGGTACAGTTCTTTTCAGACGGCGGGAAATCGGTTATAATGGTTCGCCGGAAAGAGAGAATACAGGGACATACCGATGCGGCAATGCCAAGGGAAAGAGGAGAAGATGGAAATGGGAAAAAATCTGAAGCCGATTGAGATGGAGGATATCCTGAAATATCGGATCCCCTCCGGACTGAAATACAGCCCGGACGGAAAGTATCTGGCGTTCCAGGTTACCCGGGCGGACGCGGAAAAGAATACATATCATACGGATGTGTATGTTGCGAAGGACGGCCGGGCCCGTCAGATGACCTGGAGCCTGGACGCGTCGATCGTCTGCTGGGAGGATGAGGAGACGCTGATTCTCCGGCGGACGCCGGAGGGATCAGCGCCCGGAACGACGCCCCTTTTCCGGCTGAGCATGACGGGCGGGGAAGCGGAGCCGTGGATCACCCTGCCCTTTGCCCTGCAGGAAATGAAGAAGCTGGGGAAAGGATATGCCGCCACGGGAGACATTCGGCTGCAGGATCCGGATGCCTATCTGGACACGCCGGAAAAGCGGAAGGAAAAGGCGGAGAAGGAAAAGGAAGAAGCGGACTACCACGTGGCGGATGAAGTGCCTTACTGGTTCAACGGAGCCGGTTATATCAACAGCCAGCGGACCGCGCTTTTTCTGGTCCGGGAGGAGCAGGGAAAGGCTGTGTGCAGAAGGCTGACGGAACCCTCCTTCTCGGTGGACGATTTCCGGACGGAAGGGGAGAAAATCTACTACGCCGGCGCGGACAGAAAACCCTATGTCTCCCTGTATAATCAGCTGTATGTCTGGAGCGAAAAAACCGGCAGGACGGCGGCACTGTGGCAGAAGGAAGGCTATTCCTTCGGCGGGCTGTTTACCCTGGCGGGAAAGCTATACGTTCAGGCCAGCGACATGAAGGCCTACGGCGTGAACCAGACGCCGGATCTGTATGCGGTGGAGAAAAACCGGCTGCGGAAGGTGTATACCCCGGAGGTGACCCTGTATTCCAGCGTGCTGGGGGATACCGCCGAGGGCGGCGGCGGGAGCTATGCGGGGGAAGGAGAATATCTGACGCTGGCTACCGTGGAGTCCCATAACGCGATCTTTGCCCTGAAACCGGAGGCGGACGGCACCCTTTCCCGCCGAACCCTCTGGGAGCGGGAAGGCATGCTCTGCGGCATGGATGCCTGCGGGGATAAAATCGCCGTGGTTTATCAGGACTGGGCCCATGTGGCGGAGGTCTTTGAGATGAACCGGGATGGCAGCGGCATGACCCGGCTGACCGGGCTGAACGACGAAGCCCTGGCGGGACGGTATGTGGCGGAGCCTCACCGGCTGGACTATACCTCCTGCGGACTGAACCTGCGGGGGTGGGTGCTGCTGCCGGAAGGGTTTACGCCGAAGAAAAAATATCCCGCCGTGCTGGACGTGCACGGCGGGCCGAGATGCGCCTACGGAGAAACCTTCTTTCACGAGATGCAGCTCTGGACAGCCCGGGGATTCGTGGTATTCTTCACGAATATCAAGGGGTCGGACGGCCGGGGAGACGCCTTTGCGGATATCCGGGGAGACTACGGCGGAACGGATTATCAGAATCTGATGGACTTTACCGACGCGGTGCTGAAGGCCTATCCCAATATCGATCCGGCCCGGGTGTGCGAGACCGGCGGCAGCTACGGCGGCTTCATGACCAACTGGATTGTGACCCATACGGACCGGTTCTGCTGCGCGGCCAGCCAGCGGTCCATTTCCAACTGGATCTCCATGAGCTTTATTTCGGATATCGGGCCCTATTTCGGCCCGGACCAGTGCGCCGGGAAAGGGCTGTTCGGGGAGGAGAATACGGCGAAGCTGTGGGATCATTCCCCGCTGAAATACGCGGAGAACGCAAAAACGCCGACGCTTTTCATCCATAGCGAGGAGGACTACCGCTGCCCGCTGCCGGAGGGAATGCAGATGATGCAGGCGCTGACCGCAGCAGGGGCGGAAACCCGGATGGTGGTCTTTAAGGGGGAAAACCACGAGCTGAGCCGCTCCGGCAAGCCGAAGCACCGGATTCGGAGGCTGAAGGAGATTACGGAATGGTTTGAGCGGCATACGGCGCAGGAAAGCTGATCCGCGGACGTTTCGTTTTTTACAGCCGCGGCCGGGTCGGCCAAGAGAACGGAGCTGACGGATCATATACACAAAAACCGCTTCTGCGATGACGGGCAGAAGCGGTTTGTTTTCATATTGACTTAAGAACGAAGAGAAGTCAGGCCTCCGCGGGCTCCGGCTCGCCGCCCAGCTTCATGGCGCAGAAGACGCCCAGGGCCAGGCAGACCACGGACGCCGCGCAGATCCAGAGGCTGAAGCCGGCGTAAATGGAGGAATCCATCAGAATGACCACGGGAGAGGCGGCAACCATGCCCAGAATGGCGCAGTAGGTGCGGCCCTTCCACTTTTTCATCAGCCAGGCAATCAGCTTCGCGATGGCGAAGATGCCGAAGACGATGCCCAGCCCAAAGGGGAGCAGGATGCCCAGATTATAGCCCAGGGCTCCCCAGTCGCCGGAGGTCAGAGCCTTCAGGGCAGCGGGGATGGCCCCGGTGACGATGGGCTCATAATATCCCAGGGTTTTCAGAATCATGCTGCCGGAGACACCGGGAATGACCATGGTGGCGGAGGCAATCGTTCCCAGGAGGAAGAGCTTGATGATTTCAAAAAGGCTGAGGCGGATTTCCGTGGCGTTTTCGCCCTCCACGATTTTCAGCCCCACCACCAGGACGAAAAACAGAATGAAAATCAGGATTCCCTGCCAGCCGATCTTTTCTCCCTTCATTTCCTTCAGGATAAAGGGAAGAGAACCCAGAATCAGGCCGATAAACAGGGCATTGGTTGGAAGAGGAAAGTTGGCGAACGCGGCCTTCAGCCCGATGGCGCCTAGGGCAATGGCGAGCACCATGCCCACAGCGTAGGGTAGCAGAATCTTCACGCATTCCTTAAACTTTTTGAACAGATGGTTGATGGACCAGATCAGCTTATCATATATCCCCCATGGAGACCATCATGGTCCCCCCGGAAACACCGGGAATTACATTGGCCAGACCGATGACCATGCCGCGCAGCACATCCAGAAACCACTTCATTTTCCATGCCTCCAATCTCTTCATGACCCATGGGCCATGGAACAGCGCCTTTTCATTTAATATCCGCTGTATCTTTCACGATCCGAAACGGGATCATCCGCCTCCGAATCCTCCCAGTCCGCTTCCGGCTCGTCAAAAAGGGCCTGCAGCCTCTCCGGGGCAAAACGGGGATCCGCGGACAGCCGGCCCAGAGCCTCCCGAGGCACCACCGTATCCGTTCCGAGACAGTCGCTGCAACGGTATCCGCATACCGTACAGACACAGCCCAGGCGGTCACTGTCCGCCTGCACCATCCAGATTTCCGGACCACATACCTTACAACTGCAGCGCATCGTACCCCTCCCCGCAAGGATTCCGCTTCCTGAGAAGCGGCCCTCATTTTACACAATAAGCGCCCGGGCTGTCAATGAGGAAAGCGCTGTTTCGATCCGGCGGGAACGGGCCGGTCAGCGCCGGCAAAAGGGCACGCTCCGGATCGATGACATAAGGAAGGGTAAGCTTCGGGACACGAAAAAGGCTCAAGCTGTCAGAGCGGGAACATTCGGGTTTGCGAACCGGGAAGTTTCGATTCAATAAAAAGGGCATACGCCGATCTGGTAAGCTCAGAACATTAAACCGACAAATCCATGGAAAGAATGGGAGAAATCCTGAAATCTTAACACTTTTGACATGGAAACGGGGTTGTAATATTCGGGTTTTGATGGTATGATCCCCTTATTCCCACGGTATATGTACCACTGCTTTCTTATCCATTCGTCTGCTGATGGACATCTAGGTTGC
>CAZMFY010000188.1:0-5128 GCA_964565635.1 uncultured Oscillospiraceae bacterium | reverse complement strand
CAAGCTGATTAATAGTGGGCATTTGCGCACCTCCTGAAAAATATCCTCAAGATCCTGCAACCCTCAGGATCTGTAAGGCAGAATCGTTTGCGCCGTCCTCCGGCGCGCCTCCGGATCATTCCGGAGGATCGGAGCCCCCGGCTCCGGTTATCTGAGCAGGGCCGCCGCCGCGGCGGGAACATCCACGCCGCTGGCCTTTCCCAGCTCCTTCATGGTTTCCACCCGGATGCAGGGCACCCCGGCTTCCTCCGCGGCGCGGACCACCTGCTGAAAAATGAAGGTATCCGCATCGTTCGCCACATAGGCCCGCGCCGCCGTCCCCGCCTTCAGGGCTCGGGTTACCTGCTTCGTTCCTACCACGCGCTTCGCGCTGTTCCGCAGCATTTCCATCCGGTCACAGGCCTCCTTTCTTCCCGGCAAAAAGGGCGCTTTAAAATGGGCGCACTCCACCCGGGAGCATGCGACAACTCGGATATCATATCACCGGGGCCCTGCCTTGTCAATGTTTTCCGCAAAAAAAAGCGGCCGCTTTCCATAAAAATAACGGCCGTATCCGCAGAAAAAGCGGACGGTCTGTTTCACCCGTCCGCGATCTTCACGTCCGCTCCCGCCGGAAGGATTCCCAGGCGGCTCTGTACCATTCCCCGCCCTCGTCCTCCAGACAGGCTTTCACGGCTTCCGCCGTCTCCGCCCCGGCCAGGGTCTTTGTCACCAGCGGAGAGAACCGCTGTCCCTCCAGGGCGAAAATCTCCTTCAGCGTTTCCTGGAAGGGCTTTTCCCGCTGCTCCGCCAGATACACCGCCACCGCCGCCACGTCCGTCATCTGGCGGAAGGGGGATTCGTTCCGCACATATTCCTCCGGATATCCCTCCAGCCCGTTGTACCACCGGCGGTGGCCGAAGGCCACGTCCGCGTAGTCCCGGGTGGAGGCCCGTTCGGCCAGGTCGTTTCTTCCCGACACGGGATAGAGGGTAAAGATCTGATACTCCCCCTCCAGCAGCTCTCTGGTCCTGGCGAGCCGGTGCATGCTCATCTTGATCTGGCCGAAGGCGTGGAACAGGCCGCATTCCTCCGCGTAGGCCCCCAGGCTTTCCTCCGGGCTGTCCCGCCAGGCCTCCTCCCGGATCATCGGCAGCGCGTCAAAGGCGTCCGGATCCGCCCGCAGCATGGCCATGGACAGAATCCGCATGATCCGTCCCACCCGGCATCCCCGGATGTAGATCTCTCCCGCAAAGCGGCGCATCAGCTGAAGCACCGTCTCCTTGTAGGATATGACCCCCTCCGTCTCGTAGAAATCCGAGATAATGTCCGCCAGCAGGTAGATCAGATAATCGTCAAAATGTTCCGCCGGCAGGGCCATCATGGTCCGGAGCATCTTCCGGTAGGCAAAATTCAGGAAGCGGATCCGGGCCTGCTCCCGCCCCAGCTTCGGCCGGTTCCGCAGCAGCCGCCCGTAAAAGACCGGCAGCTGAATATTGCCGTAGCGGCCGGACTCGTCGCAGGCCTCCTCGGGCACGCTGCGGATCAGCGCCTCCAGCCGGTCCGCCGTGACCTCCGCCGACGCGTATCCCAGGTTGTATTCCATTTCGTAATAGGGCCAGCGCCACCGGATGGAGGGGTTCTCCACCCCTTCCTCCTGTCTGAAAACCTCATAGCACGCGTCCAGAACCTCCGCCAGATCCTCCCGGCTCAGCCCCTGACTGTTCATGTCGCTGCGGTTGGCGCTCATCTGCTGGACGGCCGCCCGCTCAAACCGCTCCCAGGGCAGCCCCGGAGCGGCCTGACGAATCTTCTCGTCCCGGATCACGGCCAGCGCCCTGGAGGTGGCCGCGATCTTCCGAAGATGATCCGTGGTGCAGATCGCCACGTTCGCCATGGAACGGACGATATAGCCCTTCGTTTCCTCCGATTCCATCTGCTCGAAGAAGCGGAAATAGCTGGCCGCCTCCCGGAAGGCCAGCTCATTCTGAAACCGCAGGGTATTCACCCGGGGGTGATCGATGCCGGTCATCATGCGTCCCCGATAATACAGCCCCATCCCCAGCCGGTACAGCTCCCGGATGACGCCTTCCCGGTCCTGCCGATGGCGGCAGAGGGTCAGAAACGCGTCGTGGATCACCACATACAGGCCGCTGTCCAGGTTGGTCTTCCAGTCCATCAGCGCGTCCCCGAATTCCTCCAGGGACGAAAGTGCCTCCGGAGAGGCGGAGTAGAGCGTGTCCAGCATCGGAAAGAACTCCGTCTTCAGCAGCCGGATGTTTTCCTCCCGCAGCTCCGCTTCCTCCCCTTCCGCCAGCCTTCGGCTTTCCCGCCAGGCCTCATAGCCCCGGGCGTGATCCCGGGCGAAATCGTTCAGAATCCGGATGCGCCGCGCGTTCTGGATATACCGCTCCTGCCATTCAAGCACCGCGCATCCCTCCTTCCGCCTGTGGCTCCGGGCTCCATCAGCCCTTTTCCAGAATTTCCGTCCGCAGCAGCTGCATCAGATCCTCCACGGACACCGGCTTGGCCAGATGCCCGTTCATGCCCGCCTCCCGGGCCTGCAGGATATCCTCCGCAAAGGTATTCGCCGTCATGGCCACAATGGGCACCCTTTCCGCGTCCTGCCGTCCGGAAGAACGGATGGCCCGGGTCGCCTCATAGCCGTTCATCACCGGCATCTGAATATCCATCAGAATCATGGCGTAGGGGGCTTCCGCCTTCAGGTAGCTCTCCAGGGCTTCCCGCCCGTTCTCCGCCATGTCCACCGCCGCGTGGGTGGCGGAAAGAATCTCCGCCGCGATTTCCCGGTTGATCATATTATCGTCCACCAGCAGCAGCCTGCGGCCCGTCAGATCCGGAATCGCCCCGAAGCCGCCGCTCTGCTCCCGCCCCTCGCTCAGGGCCTGGCTCAGGCCGTTCATCAGGGTCTTCCGGAACACGGGCTGGGGAATGAAGGCGGTAATGCCGCTGCGCTGCGCCTGATATTCCAGCTTGCTCCAGTCGGCGCTGCTGACCCAGATCAGGCGCATCTCCGGCCGGGCTTTATGCAGATACTGGGGCAGATCAAAGACGGAAGCGGAATCCGCCAGCCGCTCGCCCAGCAGCAGCGCGCTGTAGCCGTCCCCGGCCATGTCCCCCTCCGTAATCCGCTCCATGGCCTCCGCCGCGGAAGCGACCGCGTCATGGCGCACCCCGGACTGGCGCAGCAGCTGAGAGATCCTTTCCCGGTTCCGGTCCTCCGCCTCCGCCAGCAGAATCCGCTGGTCCCGCAGCGTTTCCTCCTGCAGCGGGGTTTCCTCCCAGGCCAGGGGAATCTGAATGGTCACGGTGGTTCCCTGTCCCAGAAGGCTTTCGATGCGGATCTCGCCGGCCATGGCCTCCGTCAGCCGCTTGACGATGCTCATCCCCAGTCCGGTCCCTTCGATGCGGGCGTTTTCCGCGCTGTTCACCCGCTCGAAGGGTTCATAGATCCGCTGGAGAAATTCCTCGCTCATCCCCACGCCGTTGTCCCGGCAGACGAAGGTCAGCGCGCACCGCCCCTCCTCCAGGGGGGATTCCGAAATGCTCAGGTCAATGTTCCCCTTCTCCGGCGTATATTTGACCGCGTTATGGATGATGTTCACGTAGATCTGGCGGATCCGCTGCACGTCGCCCCGCAGGCTCTCCCAGCGGACGTCCCCGGCGTCAAAATGCCACCGGTGTCCCCGCTGTTCCATCTGCGGCCTGATGATCGTCATCACCCCGTGCATCAGATCGCTGAGGGAGAAGCTTTCCTCGTTCAGCTTCAGCCGCCCGGAATTGATTCTGGATACGTCCAGCACGTCGTTAATCAGATTCAGCAGATGCCCGGAAGCCGTCTCGATTTTATCCAGCGCGTCCGATACCCGCTTCTTTTCGTCCAGATGCTTTTTCGCCAGGGCGGTGAGCCCGATGATGGCGTTCATGGGCGTTCGCAGATCATGAGACATGCTGTTCAGGAAACTTTCCTTCGCCGCGTTCTCATGCAGCGCCTCCTCCAGCCGCTTCCGCAGCTCCTGGTTTTCGGCCCGAAGCCGTTCCGCCTCATTCACGTCCGCCCTCCTCCTTTCGTTTCTCCCTTCCTTCGCGCCGAAGCCGCGGCTCCCCCTCCACAGGGGGCTTCCCCGCGCCCGGCGGATCAGGCCTTGGGCCGCTTGCCCAGCAGCAGGCGCATCTCCGCGCCCTTGGACAGATTGCCCTTCACCCGCAGCAGGCCGCTGAGATACAGCCTGTCAAAGGTGGTTTCGCCCCGGGCCATGGCCATCAGATGCTCATAGCTCACGGAGATGAAGGCATCCGCGTCATGATAGGTAAAGGGCTCGATCTGGAAGGCGAATTCGTCCCCTTCCCGGTCAAACCGCAGGAAGAAGAACCCGTCCGTCTGGGTGGTCATGTGCACCTGGATCACCAGGTGATAGGGATCCGGGAACCGCTCCAGATTCAGCTGGCGGTTCGCCTTTTCCACGGCTACATAGGCCTTCTTCAGCTGCAGATACGCGTCCCTGTAGGGGATCTGCTCCACGTTGGTGCCCACGGCGATCCGGCTGTACATCCGCTGATACCGCTGGGCGCTCTGGTCCCAGGAGAAATCCTTCTCCATATCCCGCTTCCGCAGCAGGGCAAAGGTTTCCTCATCGCAGAAATAAACCCGCAGGGCGCTCATGATGCTCATCATCAGGCTCTGGGCCGTGTATTCCGGGAATGAGAATCCGTCCCCCACCCCGTCAAAGCTGCTGTAGGACCGGACGGAGTCCTTCAGGCCGCCGGTTTCGTGGACGATGGGCACCGTGCCGTACCGCATGGCCATCATCTGGCTCAGGCCGCAGGGCTCAAACCGGGAGGGCATCAGATAGAAATCCGATCCCGCGAACACCTTCGCGGCCATGTCCTCCGTGTAATCGCTGGAGAACCCGAACTGACCGGGCCACTGGGTCCGGCACCAGTTGAAGTGGTCGATGTAGGCCTGATCCCCCTGGCCAAAGATGATCACCTGGCAGCCCAGATCCATCAGCCCGGGCAGCAGCTCCTTGATCAGCTCCACGCCCTTCTGCTCCACCAGCCTGGCCACCAGGCCGCCGCTTTGTTTCGGTATACCGCCTGCTGCCCTTCTTCTTGCGGGAAAGGGAGC
>CAZMFY010000187.1:0-5146 GCA_964565635.1 uncultured Oscillospiraceae bacterium | reverse complement strand
GATCGGTGAAAAGATAGCAGCTGCCAGAAAAGCACACGGATTAACTCAGGAAAAGTCCAGCAGCAGCAGATCCGGTGCCGTAAGAAGCATCCGGCCCAGCGCAAGACGGGTCCTCTCTCCTCCGGACAGAATTCCGGTCTTCTGCTCTTCAAATCCGCGCAGATCCAGCCCGGCCAAGACGCCCTGAACCTGACTCCTCCAGCCGTATCCGTTTCCGTCCTCAAAGGCTCTGGTAAGCGCGTCATACCTGCTTCCGAGCCTGGCCAGGGCTTCCGGATCTCCGACGGTATCCGCCATGGCCGCTTCCGTTTCCCGCATTTCCTTTTCCAGCGCCACCATCGGATCAAAGACGCTTTCCAGGGTCCGCAGAACCGTCATTTCCGGATCCAAGGCGCCCTGCTGGGCCAGATAGCCCACCCGGAGCCCCTTCTGCAGGCTGATAACCCCACCGTCCGGGGACTCCTCGCCGGCAATCATCTTCATCAGGGTGCTCTTTCCGCTGCCGTTCACCCCCACCAGTCCCATGCGTTCCCCGTCCTGCAGGGTCATGGTAACATCCTTCAGAACCTGGTGCGTCCCGAAGCTTTTCTGAACCCCCTGAAGCGATAAGATGATCATACCTTCTTCTCCCTGATCACATACACCTGGCCCGGCTGATCCCGCAGGGCAACGCTCAGCTGAATATCCTGCCCCGCCCGGATGCCTTCCTTGGCCATCCGGCGGACGGACACGGATCGGGCCAGCTCCGGGGTATTGTTTTCCCCGCTCAGATGGCCCAGCAGGATCGTTCCCGTTCCCGCCTCGATCAGCCGGATCAGCGCCTCGGCGCAGCTCTCATTGCTCAGATGTCCGTGATCTCCCAGAATTCTGGCCTTCAGCGCCGCGTTATAGCGGGGATTGGCCTTCAGCATCTCCGGATCATGATTGCTTTCCAGCAAAATCAGATCGCTGCCGGCGATCTGACTGAACACAAAATTGGAAAAATGGCCCAGATCCGTGGCGGTAGATACGCTCAGGCTCCCTCCGTACAGGCGGAACCCCACAGGATCCGCCGCGTCATGGGGAATCGGAAACGGAACCACGCCCACGTCTCCAAGATAGAACTCGCCCTCCGCCTGAATCTCCCGCCGGAATTCCATGGGAACCTTGCCGATCTTTCCGTCCATGGCCGCCCAGGTTCCGGAGGTGGCATACAGGGGAATGCTGTACTTCCGGGCCAGTACGCCGGCGCCCTGAATATGATCGCTGTGCTCATGCGTGATCAAAATGCCGCTGATGGTTTCCGGCTCTACGCCGATCCCCCGAAGGGCGCCTTCCACCTGTTTCCCCGGTTTTCCCGCATCGATCAGAAGACGGGTATTGCCGTACTGAAGGAACAGGGCATTTCCGCTGGAGCCCGAAAACAACGGGCAGAAATACATTTCCATCTCTTACACGTCCAGATGCTTGGCGACCCGTTCTTCCGGAGGCGGCGGAGTCATATAATCCGGTCCGAACAGAATCGTCAGCACTTCATCGTATTTGGCGGGAATCAAACATTCGATTCCCTCGAAGGGCACCCGGATTTTTTCCGCAAACTGATCCGGATGCCATACATGCGTCATCAGCTCAAAGGCGCCGTTGCTCATGTGCAGATCGTTTCCCTGCTTTTCCCTGGTGGAAACCTTTTCGTATCGTTTTGCTTTCCACTGATACGAGAAAGGCAGCCCCATCATATGGGTAACCCGCAGCAGAATCCGGTTCTTGAGCCCGAACCGGCTGTAATCCACGTTCTTTTTCATCATGCCCTGGAGCAGATGCAGATGGAGCAGGCGCAGCCTTCTCCGCCAGCCGGCCGGGGGCAGAACGTCAAGAATAAACAGATCCGTAAAGGCCGCCGCCTTATCCGGATCCCTGTTCATCACCCGGGGCGTCCAGGTGTCCAGGTACGTCAGTTCGAATCTCCGGTCGCATTCCTCCGGGTAGACCTTCCGGAATCTGTTGAATTCCTCCCGGGTGAGCAGCAGATCCACGTCATCGTCCCAGGGAATAAATCCCTTGTGCCGCACAGCCCCCAGCAGCGTGCCGCACATCAGATTGTATTGAATGCCGTGCCGGTCGCATACCGCGGTAATGTCCCGAAGCTGTTCCTTCAGCTCCTCATGGATTTCTTCCAGTGTCAGATCTTTTTTCATGCACTAATTCTTCCGCTTTCTTCGCAATCGCTTCCGCGTCCATCTCATAGACGTGGCGCAGATACGTCTGGTCCCCCACAACCGTGGTAAACTGGTCCTTCAATCCCATCCGGTACACCCGGCTTCTTCCGCCGGCCTCGGCCGCGGTTTCACACACCGCGCTGCCGAATCCCCCGGTGATATTCCCTTCCTCAATCGTGATCATCACGTCAAACCGGCGGGACAGATCCAGAATCCTTTGCCGGTCCAGGGGTTTCATGCAGGGAAAGCTGTAGATTTCCGCAGAAATACCGCGTTCTGCCAGGGTTTCCGAAGCCCGTACGGCCTCTGTGAGAATCCCGCCGGCGCTGAGAATCGCGATGTCCTTTCCCTCCCGAAGGCGGATCGCTTCGGGAAAGGTCCATTTGATTTCGCGCTCCTTATGGGCCACAGGCTCGTTTCCGCGTCCCAGGCGCAGGTAACAGGTTCCTTCCGTCCGAAACATGACCGGAACCACCGTCTCCGTCTCCACGGGATCCCCCGGGGTAAAGCAGGTAATCCCGGGAATCGCCCGCATCACGGCCAGGTCCTCCGTGGCGTGATGGCTCATTCCCAGGCTTCCGTAAACAAAGCCTCCGCCCACGCAGACAATCTTCACGTTCGCGCCGTGATAGGCACAGTCGT
Source organism: uncultured Oscillospiraceae bacterium (assembly GCA_964565635.1). Taxonomy (GTDB): domain Bacteria; phylum Bacillota; class Clostridia; order Christensenellales; family Aristaeellaceae; genus Aristaeella. The sequence continues at coordinate 2,309 of CAZMFY010000187.1, read as the reverse complement.
TCCGGATCTGTTCCAGGGGCCTCAGCGTCGGAAAGTTCCCGATGGAATAGACCACGACCTTCCGTCCCGTGGCCGCCAGTCCGGCCGCCATGCCCACCATGCTCTGCTCCGCGATTCCGGCGTTAATCAGCCGGTCGGGAAAGCGCTCCTTGACGGGGCGAAGCACGCCGAAGCCCAGGTCGCCCGTGATCAGAACAATCCGGGCATCCTGCTCCATCTCCCGGAGCAGCCCCCTTACAAAGGCGTCTCTCATGGTCTTTGTGCCTCCAGTTCCTTCAGCGCCGCTTCATATTCTTCCCCCTGGGGGGTCCGATAGTGCCAGAGAATATTATTCTCCATAAAGCTGACTCCCCTGCCCTTCACGGTATGGGCCAGAATCACGGATGGTTTGCCCGATCCCCGGTTCCCCCAGGCCCAGGCGAAGGCTTCCTTCAGCGCCTCCGTGTCATGCCCGTCGCAGGAAAGAACATTCCATCCGAAGTCCCGCCATTTTGCGTCGAAGGGCTCCAGGGCCAGGGTGCGGTGCACAAAGTCCAGGCTCTGCATATGGTTGTAGTCCACCACGGCGATCAGTCCGTCCAATCCGAACTGCGCCGCCTGCAGCGCGCTTTCCCAGACCGATCCCTCGTCGCATTCTCCGTCGCCCAGCACCACAACCGTGCGCCAGGAGGCTCCGTCCATCTTTGCGCCCAGCGCCATGCCCGTCCCGATCGGCAGCCCGTGCCCCAGGGAGCCGGTGGATACCTCCACCCCCGGAATGCCTTTATGGCTCACATGGCCGCTGAGACGGGATCCGTTGGCGTAATGCTCCTTCAGCTCTTCCACGGGGAAAAAGCCGGATTCCGCCAGCGCGGTATATACCGCGCTGCCCGCGTGTCCCTTGCTGAGGATCATCCGGTCGCGCTCCGGCCATGCGGGGTCGGCAGGGCGAACGTTCAGCACCGAGGAATAGAGCACGGCGATGATTTCCGCCACGCTGAAAATACTTCCGATATGGCTTCCCCGGCTCAGATGGGTCATTTCCAGCCCGTTTCGCCGAATCAGCCAGGCCAGCACCTTTGGATCCCGTACGTCCGGCTTTTCTCCGCCGAAGGCGCTGTGCACCTTTGCTTCATACCAGTCTGCCATGCGTTACTCCTTCACTGCCTGCTCCGCCTTGCGAAACACACCGGCTATCGTTTCCCAGAACAGGGACCAGTCCAGTGAAAAGCTCTGATTCCGGGCATATTCCGCCCGAAGGGCGTTCTTCCGGGGAAGAATCAGCCGCTCAAAGTTGCCCACCGGATCCTCTTCCCCCACGATTTCATCCTGTGAAATATATTCGATGCTGCTTCGGTCCGTTACTCCGGGCCGAACCCACATGATGCACTGCAGCTCTTCCGTATACTGATTCGTATACAGCAGAAGCTCCGGCCGGGGGCCGACGAAGCTCATATCCCCTTTCAGAATATTGAACAGCTGGGGCAGCTCGTCCAGCTTCAGCCTTCGCATAATCCGCCCCGCTCCGGTCACCCGGGCGTCGTTCTTCGCCGTGGTGCCTCCCGTCTTGTCCGCCCCGACCACCATGCTGCGGAATTTATAGATGTAAAAAGGCTGATTATGATATCCACCCCGAACCGCTTTGTACAGAATCGGCCCGGGAGAATCCAGCTTCACCCAGACAGCCAGCGGGATCATGATGATGATGCCCGGAATCAGGAGCACCAGGGCCAGCAGAAAATCCAGCACCCGCTTAACCACCTTGCTGTAAAAAGGGTGGCTCAGCGGCCCGTCCAGATAGGGCAGCTTCGGTAATTCCTCTCTGCTCATGTTTTCAAACCCTTTCCAGCAGTTCGTTCAGACGGTTCAGTTCCTCCAGGCTGCCATACTGCAGGACAATTTTCCCTTTGTTGACGTTCCCTGTCAGCGTGGCCCGCATGCCCGTTCTTTCCAGCAGCCGGTCCTGAAGCTCCTTCAGCTCCGGCTCCAGCACCGCGGGCACTTTTTTCCGTTTCTTTCCGGGAATTTTGATCTGGGCCGCCAGGGCTTCCACCTGCCGAACGTTCAGACCCTCTTCCACCGCTCTGCGGGCCAGCCTAAGCTGATCCTCCCGGTTCGGAAGTCCCGCAAGCACCCTGGCGTGGCCGGAGCTCAGCTGGCCCTCCCGAACCATATCCGTAATTTCCTCCGGCAGACTCAGCATCCGCAGCAGGTTCGCGACAGCGGGCCTGCTCTTTCACAGCCGGGCTGCCGCCTTCTCCTGGGTATGGCGCCAGTGAGCTTCGTGGCGTGCACCTTCACCAGCGGGTAGTCGGTCGTGGCGCGCGCGT
>CAZMFY010000186.1:543-5229 GCA_964565635.1 uncultured Oscillospiraceae bacterium | reverse complement strand
TAACGGCTGCTCGGGCCTGACCGATGTGTACTTCTCCGGCTCCGGCAGCCAGTGGCAGACCCTTGCGGCGGGAAACAGCACCCTGTCCGGCGCGACGGTTCACTATCTTCCTGCGACAGTTGACCGCGGTGCGTTGGGGAACTGCATCGGCTGGACCCTTGACGTCAACGGAAGGCTGACCATCAGCGGTGCCGGGGAAATGCCGTCCATGTCGCTCGGTGTTAGCATCTGGTCAGATAAACCAGTACCGGTAACGAGCGTTGTGATCAACAGCGGTGTGACAGCGATCGGCCATTGCGCTTTCGCGGGCTGCGGACAGTTAGCGGACATATCCATTGGGGATACAGTGAGCATCATTGACGATGATGCGTTCGATGACTGTGTCAGCCTGAAGCAGATCAGCATTCCGGAAGGTGTTGTCAAAATCGGGACCAGTGTTTTCAAAAACTGTACCGGTTTGACCGGTGTAGTTTTCCCGGACAGTGCTGAACAGTTCGGCAGTTACATTTTTGACGGCTGCATTCGGCTGTCCAGCGTGACCTTCGGAGCAGTGGCGCAGGCGCTCACTGCCGGCACCATCTATACACCGGACAATACAAACAATCTGCTCAGCTTTACCAGCATTGCAGTATCCCCCGACAATCCGTATTACAAGTCGGAGAACGGCGTTCTGTACAGCAAGGATGGAACGCGCCTGCTGTGTTGCCCGGCCGGAAAATCAGACTATGTGATCCCGGCCGGCGTGACCCGGATCGAAGACCGGGCGCTGTTTGGAAATACCAGCCTGACAAGCGCCGTTATCCCGAACGGCGTGGTCAGCGCCGGAATCGAAGCATTTAGCGGCTGTGTCAATCTGACATCTGTTTCCATCCCGTTTACCTTGAGAGAACTGGGGGTCAACGCGTTCTCCTTCTGCAGCAAGCTGAAAGACGTTTATTACAGCGGAACGGAAGAAATGTGGACGCTGTATATCGCCCGCTATGATAACGGGAATTATTATCTCATGGAAGCAGCGCTCCATTGCACGGCGGAAGTTATTGCCGCCGGCAAACACGGGGAACTGGTGGACTGGTCCCTGACCGGCCACGGTATTCTGACTGTAACGGGCACCGGTTCCATCCCGGACTGTAATCTTCCTTCTGATGTTCCGTGGAATGAATTTGCTCATTCCATCAAAAAGGCCATTGTGGGGAACGGCATTACAAGCATCGGCAATAACGCCTTCTGCAACTGCGGCACCATGACGGAGATCTCTCTGCCTGATACGATCTGCCGGATCGGAGACAGTGCGTTCCTGGACAGCGGCCTGACAGCGGCTGTGCTGCCGGACGGTCTGATCAGCATCGGAGAATCTGCCTTCAACAACTGTATCCAACTGAGTGATCTGGAGATTCCGGACAGCGTCGTTTCGATCGGAGCGTTTGCATTCCATGACTGCGCTGCGCTGACCGGTGTGACCATCCCGGCCGGCGTGACGGTGATCCATGACGGAACCTTTGAGTTGTGCGCCGGCCTCACGAGCGTCACCATACCGGAGGGTGTGACCACTATCGGTGCATCTGCATTCTTTGAATGCTCCCTGACGGAGATTACGCTTCCGGACAGCCTGACCGTAATCGGTAACTCCGCGTTCGGTTCGTGCCGGCTCACAGACATTACGATTCCGCAGCACGTGACTTCAATGGGTTCAATGGTGTTTGCTTCCTGCACAGAGCTGGCAAGCGTCGTCCTGCCCGAGGGACTGACCGGCATAAGCGGTTACCTGTTCTACGGGTGCAGCAGCCTGACAGGCGTGAACATTCCGCAAACAGTGACCTGTATTGAGAACGGCGCTTTCGCAGACTGCACAGCCCTGACTGCCGTCACGATTCCGAAGCACGTCGCCGAAATCGGGCCGCTTGCGTTCTCCGGCTGCACAGCCCTGACGGACATTTACTATGAGGACGATGAGGCGAGCTGGCAGGCGATCGAACTGGCAGCCGACGCGATCGGAGACAATGTGACTATCCATTTCCGGACAGTGCAGATGCCGGACTGCCTGCTCACGCTCCCCGCCTCGGTCACGGTCATCGAGTCCGAGGCTTTCGCGGGGCTGGGTGAGGGATACGGCATCGTGATCCCTGCTGACATCGCTGATATCGCCGACGACGCCTTCAGCGGCACCGGAATCATCATCATCGCGCCGGCGGACAGCTATGCCGCACAGTGGGCAGAGGAGCATGATGTGGAATGGATGGAGCCGTAAGGTGTCCGGGATCTGAGATTTCAGGAGGACCGCGGCTTCCGCTCCCGCGCCAGCCCACCGGACAGACGGCTGAAGGAATGAAAAACGGTTTGATCTTGCAATCCGGACGTACATTTGGTATCATAACGGGAACGCGTTTCTGCGCGTTCCCATGATTTTTTATTTTTGATGAAGAAGGGTTGCGTCATGAAAGAGATTACCTCCGCCCAGCTGCGGGAAAAGTTCCTGGCTTTTATGGAATCCAAGGGGCATCATCGGATTGAATCCGCCTCCGTGATTCCGGAAAATGATCCCACCGTGCTCTTTACCACCGCGGGCATGCATCCCCTGGTGCCCTATCTGATGGGGACGCCCCATCCCGCCGGGACCCGGCTGACCGACGTGCAGAAGTGCATCCGGACCGGGGATATCGACGACGTGGGAGATCCCAGCCATCTGACCTTCTTCGAGATGCTGGGGAACTGGAGCCTGGGGGATTATTTCAAGCTGGATATGATTCCCTGGAGCTGGGAATTCCTGACCAGCCCGGAATACCTGGGTCTGCCCAAGGAACGGCTGGCCTTCACCGTCTTCGAAGGGGACGAGGACTGCCCCCGGGATGAGGAAAGCTACAATCTGTGGCGGCAGTGCGGCGTGAAGGAGGAGAATCTCTTCTTCCTGCCCAAGGAGAACAACTGGTGGGGCCCCGCCGGCATCACCGGTCCCTGCGGCAGCGATACGGAAATGTTCATTATTACCGATAAGGAGCCCTGTGGTCCGAACTGCTCTCCCGCCTGCTCCTGCGGCCGGTATCTGGAGATCTGGAACGACGTTTTCATGCAGTACAACAAGACCGCGGAAGGCAAATATGTGCCCCTGGCCAAGAAGAACGTGGACACGGGCATGGGCCTGGAGCGGACGGTATGCGTGCTGAACGGGAAGAAGAGCGTCTACGAGATCGACGCCTTTGCCCGGATTCTGGACCGCATCGCGGAGCTCTCCGGAAAGGTTTACGGGGAGAACGAGGCGGACACCAGGGCCTTCCGCATCATAGCGGACCATATGCGCACCTCCACCTTCATCCTGGGGGATGACCGGGGCGTCAGCCCCTCCAACACCGACCAGGGCTATATCCTGCGGCGGCTGATCCGCCGGGCGGTGCGCTACGGGATGCAGCTGGGCATGCCGGAAGGCTTCACCGTGGAAATCGCCAAGGTGATCATCGACCAGTATCAGGAGGTATATCCCGAGCTGGCCCGGAATTCCGCCTTCGTGCTGGAACAGCTGCAGCTGGAGGAGGGCCGTTTTGCCCGGACGCTGAAGCAGGGCGAAAAGGAATTCGATAAGGTTTATAACAACGTGGTGCAGACCAGGGCGCTACTGGAGAGCATTCTTTCCGCGGAGGACAAGGTAGCCCTGGCCGTTTCCCTGGCGGACAGTAAGAAGCTCCGGCCTTCGCCCGATATGATGCCCATCATCGAGGCGGCCCGCGCCGGGGATGCCGCCGCGCTGGAAGCGGCGGTCAAGGCCCGGGCGGAAGGACTGAGCGTGCTGGACGGCCGCAGCGCCTTCAAGCTTTACGATACCTACGGCTTCCCCATCGAGATGACGAAGGAGCTGGCGGCGGAGAAGGGGCTCACCGTGGACGAGGCGGATTTCGCCGAGCGGTTTAAGAAGCATCAGGAGCTGAGCCATCAGGGAGCCGACCAGAAGTTCAAGGGCGGCCTGGCGGATCACAGTGAACAGACGGCCCGGCTGCATACCGCCACACACCTGCTCCATGCCGCGCTGAGGAAGGTGCTGGGGGACGAGGTAGCCCAGAAGGGCTCCAACATTACGGCCGAACGGCTGCGGTTCGACTTCTCCTTCGGACGGAAGATGACTCCCGAGGAGCTGGCGGAGGTGGAGCGGCTGGTGAACGCGGCCATCGATGCGAAGGTTCCGGTGGTGTGCGAGGAAATGACCGTGCCGGAAGCCAAGGCCAAGGGCGCCATCGGCCTGTTCGAAAGCAAGTACGGCGAGCGGGTCCGGACCTATAAGATGGGCGAATACTCCTTCGAGATCTGCGGCGGGCCTCACGCGGAAAATACGGGGGATCTGGGATCCTTCAAGATCCAGAAGGAAGAATCCTCCTCCGCGGGCGTGCGCCGGATCAAGGCGACCATTCAGCCCAAAGCATAAGAAAAACAACGGGGCGCCGCTTTTCCGCGGCGCCTTTTTTCGGAGAAACGGAGAGGAGAACACACATGCGCTTTGATACAGAGAAGGAGCTGGCCGCCCTGCGGGAGACGCAGGCGGCATCGGAGACGATTTTTGACGGATTCATTCTGCATGTAAAAAAGGACCTGGTGGACCTGCCCAATGGGGAGCAGGCCTACCGGGAGATTATCCGGCACATCGGGGCGGTCTGCGTGATCCCCGTCACGGAGGAGAACGAGGTCATCGTGGAGCGGCAGTACCGT
>CAZMFY010000186.1:0-533 GCA_964565635.1 uncultured Oscillospiraceae bacterium | reverse complement strand
GATCAAGGCGACCATCCAGCCCAAGGCATAAGGAAACGGACAGGGACGCTGCTTTTGCAGCGCCCTTTTTTACAGAAAGGACCGAAAGCATGCGATTTGACGTAGAGAAGGAGCTGGCCGCCCTCCGGGAAACCCAGGCGGAATCCACGGATATCTTTGACGGATTTATCCTGCACGTGAAGAAGGACCGGGTGAACCTGCCCAATGGGGAGCAGGCCTACCGGGAAATCATCCGGCATATCGGAGCGGTGTGCGTGATCCCGGTAACGGAGGATAACCAGGTGATCGTGGAGCGGCAGTACCGGTATCCCATTGCCCGGGTCACCACGGAGATCCCCGCGGGAAAGCTGGACAGCCGGGAAGAGGACCGGCTGGACGCCATCAAGCGGGAGCTGAGGGAAGAGACGGGGCTCAGCGCGGAGGAATGGACCTATCTGGGGGACTATTACGGGGCTCCGGCCTACAGCGATGAGCGGATCAGCATGTATATGGCGCGGAAGCTGTTCCCGCTTCTGCTGGCAGGCGAGCTTGAG
>CAZMFY010000185.1:0-5330 GCA_964565635.1 uncultured Oscillospiraceae bacterium | reverse complement strand
GGAGGTTTCTGCTCAGGGACTGTGCCCGGGACCCCGGGGCGCGCCGCGGGAAGGGCTGCCCCTGATGATAGGAAGGCCGCCGCAGAGAAGACTGGATCCCCCGGAGCGGGTCAGCCCTTGATCATGGACAGGCCGCCGTAGAGAATGGAGTCATCCCCCAGGGCCGCCGTCTTCAGCTTCACCGTGGGCCGGATGGAGGGCATGCAGTACCGGTCCACTTCCTTCAGAATCTTTTCCAGGAAGATATCGCCCACCGCCTCGATGACGCCGCCGCCGTAGATCACCGAATCGGGGCTGAAGGTATTGATCATGGTGCCGGTGGCCACCGCCAGCCAGTGGCAGGCCCGGTCCACCGCCTCCATCGCCACGGGATCCCCCGCGGCCAGGGCCTTTTTCAGGGCGCTGCTCTTGAAGGCGGAGCCGTCCAGCGCGCCGGACATCATGCTTTCCCGCCCCCGGGATACCTGCTGGCGGATATAGGCGCTCATGCCCTGCTTGCTGGAGAAGGCCTCCAGGCAGCCCCGCTGCCCGCAGTTGCACAGGGGCCCTTCCGGATCCAGCACCATGTGGCCGTATTCGGCGCCCTTGAAGCCGCTGCCGGTGAAGAGCTTGCCGTCGAGAATTAGGCCGCCGCCCATGCCGGTTCCCACAAAGAAGCCGACCACGTTCGTATCGCCCTTGGCGGCGCCGTACTTAAATTCTCCCAGCACGCCCACGTTCACGTCGTTGCCGATGTGGAAGGGCACGCCGAACCGCTTTTCGATGGGGGTATGGATATCATAATCCCGCCAGGGCAGGTTCGGAGAGAAAAGGACGATGCCCTTGTCCTGATCGATGACGCCGGGGGCGCCGGCGGCAATGGCGTTGATTTTGCTCTTCTTGATGCCGGATTCGGAAATCATCTCGTCCACCACGCTGATGATTACCTGCTCCACGTTTTCCGAGGAGTTCCCGCCGGACTTGGTCTTTTTCTTCAGCCGGTAAATGATCTTTTCCTTCTCATCGAAAATGGCACCCAGAATCTTGGTACCGCCGATATCCAGACAGATATTATAGGTTTCAGCCATGCCCTTTTCCTCCCTGTTCAATTTGCGCGAAAAACAAACCGCTTCCTCGGGTATAATAGCATAGTTTCCCGATGGTTGGCAAGCGGGATTCCGGGCGCCTTCGGTCCGCCCGGAACCGGCGCTTCGGCCCGCTCCCCTTTCGCGGAGCCGTCCCGGGGGCCATGCAGTTTCAAATAAGGCGGAAGCCGCGGAAAAGCATCCCGTGGAGGCTTCCGGGCCGGGCTTCCGGCCCGCCCGGTTTTTTTCCGGCTTTTTCCGGCTCTTTCCGGCTTTTTTCCGCCTTCCGGCGGGCGCTGCCGGGAAAAGCCGGGCGCCGGCGGTTGAAATGCGGCGGAAATTCGGGTATAGTCAGCGGGGAGAAATCGGGAAAGGAGGGAAGGCCGTGGAAGAGAAGCATCTGATTCTGGGGCTGCTGGCCCATGTGGACGCGGGCAAGACCACCCTGTCCGAGGCCATGCTGTATGCCTCAGGCGCCTTGCGGAAGGCGGGCCGGGTGGACCACGGGGACACCTTTCTGGATACGGACGCGCAGGAGCGGGAGCGGGGCATTACGATCTTTTCAAAGCAGGCGGAATTGCAGTGGCAGGATCTGCGGCTGACCCTGATGGATACCCCGGGGCATGTGGATTTCTCCAGCGAGATGGAGCGGACCCTGGGGGTGCTGGACGCGGCGGTGCTGGTCATCAGCGGGGCGGACGGCGTCCAGGGGCATACGGAGACCCTCTGGCGGCTGCTGAAAAGCTATCGGGTGCCGACCCTCCTGTTCGTGAATAAAATGGATCAGCCGGGCACGGATCGGGCGGCCCTGCTGCGGGAGCTGAAAAGCCGGCTGGGAGACGGATGCGTGGATCTGGCGAGGCCGGAGGGCCCGGAGGAGGCGGCGCTGTGCGGCGAGGAGGCCATGGAGGCATTCCTGGCGGAGGGCGCGGTTCCCGCCGGCATCCTCCGGGATCTGGTCCGCCGGCGGGCGCTCTTTCCCGTCTTTTTCGGCAGCGCCCTGAAGATGAAAGGCGTGGATGCGCTCCTGGAGGGAATCCGGAACCTGGTGCCCACGCCGGCCTATCCGGAGCTTTTTGGCGCCAGAGTGTATAAAATCAGCCATGATCCCCAGGGCGCCAGGCTCACCTGGATGAAGATTACCGGCGGAAGCCTGAAGGTGAAAACCACCCCCGCCGGCGCGCCGGCGGAGGAAAAGGTGAATCAGATCCGGCTTTACAGCGGCGCGAAATACCGCCTGGCGGAGGAGGTTTCCGCGGGGCAGGTCTGCGCCGTCACGGGGCTGAACAGCTCCCGGGCGGGGGCCGGCCTGGGGGCGGAAGGGGACGCGGACGCTCCCCTCATGTCCCCGGTCTTTACGTATCAGGTGCTGCTGCCGGCGGGGAGCGATCCGGCGGAGGCGCTGAAAAAGCTGCGGATTCTGGAGGAGGAGGATCCCCAGCTGCGGGTGGTCTGGAACGGGGAAAAGCGGGAAATTCACGTGCAGCTGATGGGCGAGGTCCAGCTGGAAATCCTGAAGCGGCTGCTGCGGGACCGGTTTTCCCTGCCGGTGGCCTTCGGGGAGGGCGCCATCCTGTATCGGGAAACCATCGCCGCCCCGGTGGAGGGGGCCGGGCATTACGAGCCCCTGCGGCATTACGCGGAGGTTCATCTGCTGCTGGAGCCGGGCGAGCGGGGCAGCGGCCTGCGGTTTGCCTCCGCCTGCTCCACGGATCAGCTGGCGCTGAACTGGCAGCGGCTGATCCTGACCCATCTGATGGAAAAGACCCATCTGGGGGTGCTGACCGGCGCCCCCGTCACGGATCTGAAGATCACCCTCATCGCCGGCCGGGCCCATCTGAAGCATACGGAGGGCGGGGACTTCCGCCAGGCCACCTATCGGGCGGTGCGCCAGGGGCTGATGCGGGCGGAAAGCGTGCTGCTGGAGCCCTGGGTGGATCTGCGCCTGGAGGTGCCCGCGGATTGCACCGGCCGGGCCATGACGGATCTGGGCCGCATGGGCGGCAGCCTGGATGCCCCGGAGCAGCGGGGCGGCGCGGCCCTGCTGACGGGCAGGGCGCCGGCGGCGGCCATCCGGGGCTACGCCCGGGAGGTGGCGGGCTATACCCGGGGCCAGGGCAGGCTGACCTGCACCCTGCGGGGCTATGAGCCCTGCCGGAATCCGGAGGAGGTTATCGCCGCCGCCGGATACGATCCCGAACGGGACGTGGCCAATCCGGCGGACTCCGTCTTCTGCAGCCACGGGGCCGGGGTGGTGATCCCCTGGGATCAGGCGGATCAGTTTATGCACCTGCATCCGGAAACCGGGCTGAAGGAGGAGCGGGAATCGGTGGATTCCGCCGGCGCTTCCGCGTATGCCGGAGGCTCCGGATACCGGGGAACGCAGGAAGAGGATAAGGAGCTGGCGGCCATTTTCGAGCGCACCTACGGAAAGACGAAAACCCAGGCTCCCGGGGCGGCCCGGGCGCCCCGGACCACCCTGAACGGGCAGGCGCTGGAGCTGACGCCGCCGAAGACGGAATACCTGCTGGTGGACGGATATAATATCATCTTCGCCTGGCCGGAGCTGAAGGCGCTGGCGGAAAGCAGCCTGGAGGACGCCCGGAAGAGCCTGATCGATCTGCTGGCCAACTATCACGGGTTCCACGCGGGCGAGCTGATTCTGGTGTTCGACGCCTACCGGGTCTCCCGGAGCATGGGGGCGGAGGAGGAGATCCAGGGCATCCACGTGGTCTATACGAAAGAGGCGGAGACCGCCGACAACTATATTGAAAAGGCCATCCGGCGCATCGCCCGGGAAAGGGACAGCCGGGTGCGGGTGGCCACCTCCGACGCCCTGGAGCAGATCATCATCCTGGGCGGCGGCGCCATCCGGGTGTCCGCCCGGGAATTCCGCCAGGAGCTGGAAGCGGTCCAGGGGGAGATCGCGGCCATTCTGGAGAAAAACCGGCTGCGCCTCGGCGGAAACGCCGCCGTGGGAGCGGCCCTGCGGGCGGCGATGGAGGAAAAGGAAAGCCGGCAGAGCGGGCAGGGCCGGGAAAAGGGACCGTCGGCGGGCGCTTCCGCCCCGGCGCCCCGGGATTCCGGATCCGGAAACCGCGGACATGCATAAACCGGTCCCTTCATCGTGACCAGATAAACCATTTGCTCGGAGCTTGTCAGAAACGGGCATTTCATAGTATAATTCTCTTTACCGCAATTGATGCTGTTATGACGATGAATGATGGAAGAAGGAGGCCGTTCGGATGTCCGGGAAGGAGCGTATGCTGATCACCGGGGGAAATCCGCTGGAAGGGGAGGTTCATGTCAGCGGCGGCAAGAATACCGCCGTGGCCCTGATTCCCGCCTCCCTGCTGTGCGATGAGCCCTGCGTTATTGAAAATCTTCCGGATATCGAGGATGTCCATGCGCTGGCGGATATTCTGCGGGAGCTGGGGGCGAAGGTGAATTACGAGCCCGGAAATCGGATGGAGATCGATCCCCGCCCGGCGGACGGGGATACGGTGTCCTACCGCAACGCCCAGCGCCTGCGGGCCAGCTATTATCTGCTGGGGGCGCTGCTGGGCCGGTGCGGCCGGGCGAATGTGCCGACTCCCGGGGGCTGCGATATCGGCAGCCGCCCGGTGGATCAGCATATCAAGGGCATGCAGGCCCTGGGGGCCGAGGCGGAGGAACGCCGGGGCATCCTGCGGGCCAGCGCGGCGGAGCTGCCCGGGGGGGACGTGTTTTTCGATATGGTAACCGTGGGCGCCACGGTGAACGTGATGCTGGCGGCGGTCAAGGCCAAGGGCCGGACGGTGATCCATAACGCGGCCAAGGAGCCCCATATCGTGGATCTGGCCAACTTTCTCAACAGCATGGGCGCCCATATCAAGGGCGCCGGAACGGATATGATCCGCATCCGCGGGGTTCAGTATCTGCATTCCACGACCTACGCGGTGATTCCCGATCAGATCGAAACGGGGACGCTGATGATCGCCGCCGCCGCCACCAGCGGGGACGTGATCATCCGGGACTGCATCCCGACCCATATGGACGCGCTGACCGCCAAGCTCCTGGAGATGGGCGTCAAGGTCTCCTATGAGGACGACGCCATCCGCATCCGGGCGGCGGGGCCGAAGCGGGCCATCAACATTAAAACCCAGGTCTATCCCGGCTTCCCGACGGATCTGCAGCAGCCCATGAGCGCGCTGCTGACCACCGTCCGGGGAACCAGCTTTGTGGAGGAGACCATCTTTGAGCAGCGGTTCCGCCATCTGGACGAAA
>CAZMFY010000184.1:0-5347 GCA_964565635.1 uncultured Oscillospiraceae bacterium | reverse complement strand
CCATGGTCAGCGGCAGATCGATCGCCCGCACCAGATCCGTAAAGAACACCGCGCCGCCCTTGAGGATGCAGACCATTACCGGGGATCTGCCCCGATATTCCTCCGTAATCAGCCGCCCCAGCTCATTCACCTTGGCGGCAATCTCCTCCCTGGTCACCAGGATTTTCGTCAGATCCTGATACAGTTTTCCTTCCGCGCTGATCATATGGTCTCCTTTGTCCCCTTTCGGTACGGTTGTTTTTCGTTCGGTTCCCCGGCTCAAGCAGCCGGAGAAAGGTTTTTTCCCGCCTGGCCCGCCAGCCTCCCGGCAGGTTGATGATCGTTCCCGCCGGCGCGTTCACAAGTCCAGACAGCCGTTCGGTCTGATCATAGCTCAGGTTCCGTTCCGCCAGTGCCGGGCCCCGCTGCCGCCACCAGCGGCGCAGTGCTCTTCGCCGCAGGGCTTCCGGCGCCGCCGCCAGCGGGGCTGCCGCCAGTCCGCCCGGCCTCTCGCTCTCCGCCAGCAGCTTCTCCGCAGCCTGCTCCATCGCCCGGTTTTCCAGCGCGGTCGCGGCGGCGGTCCGGGCAATGCGCGAAGACGCGCCCGGAGCCATCTCTTCCAGGGCCGGCATCAGATCCAGCCGGATCCGATTCCGAAAATACCGCCGGTCCCCGTTGCTTTCATCCTCCCGCCAGGAAATCCGCTCCGCCCGCAGGGCCTCCCGCAGCTCCGCGCCGAAAATCCCCAGCAGCGGCCGCAGCAGGATCTTCCCGTTCCGCTCTTCCCGGGCGCTCATGCCGCCCAGTCCCTCCGGCCCGGCTCCCCGCAGCAGCCGCATCATCCAGGTTTCCGCCTGATCGTTCAGCTGATGAGCCAGCACCAGGGTGGAAATCCGCTCTTCCTCCATGATCCGGAAAAAGGCTTCGTACCGGCCCTCCCGGGCCGTGTTTTCATCCGCCCGCTCCAGGGTGAGCCGACTGATCCGAAGCGGCAGGTCCCACGCCCGGCACAGATCGGCCACGAAGCGCTCATCCCCGTCGGAAGCCTCTCCCCGGAGCCCGTGGTTCACATGGACGGCCAGCGGATCAGCCTCCCCCCGGTCCCGCAGAACCCTCATCATGCCCAGCAGCGCCACGGAGTCCGCGCCGCCGCTGACTGCCACAAGGCATCTGCCCCCGGGTCGGGGATCCATCCGGTCCGTCAGCTCCGCCAGCGTGCTCATGGCCGCAGCGGCGCGGCGCATACGTTGCACGGATCCAGCTTCACGTAAGGCTCATCGTTAATTTCCCCGTAGGTGAATTTGCCTTTAAAGGGAAGGAACTTTTCGTGAGCGCTCTTGCAGTTGGGATCCAGATGGTATTGCTTGCCGCCGTCCGGATTGTAGTACAGCACCGTGGAGGAGGATACCAGCGGCTCCGGCGAGGGCGTCGGCGTCGCTTCCATGGCCGGATCAGGCGTTTCCGCCTCATCATAGGTCTTCAGGCTCTGGGGATCCACAAACCAGGTATCCCCTTCCCGGAGCATCAGCACGCTCAGCCGGTATTTGACCGGATCCTTCCCGTTGCCCCGGTCGATGGTGGAGGTCACCGTCACCGTCCGGGAAGAATCCTCGGGCGTTCCGGTAATCTTCTCGATGGTATAATCCAGCGGCGTCCGGTTAGCCAGCAGCCCGAAAAGGGACATCTTGGGATTGTCCACCTTGCTCTGCCAGGACGGGGCGCACAGGGTCAGCATCTCGTCGGTCCGGTTGGCGCTCCAGTAGCGGAAAAAGCTGTCCAGCCGCTCGGCGGTCGCATTGTCCGCCGCCGGAGGCGTGGGTGTGGCGGGGACTTCCGTCTGCTCCGCTACGTTGATGGCATTTCCCGTCTGGGAATCGATGACCGTTCCCCCGGAAGCCGCTCCGCTCCCCCCCTGGGCTGCCACGCCCCCCGGGGTGTTCGTGCTGTCCGTCCGGGGGCTCAGAAGGCCCAGGGCGGTCACCGCGGCGATCACCGTCAGCACGCCTAAAACGATCGTATAGCACAGCCGCCTGTTTCCGGAAACCAGCGGCTTCACCCAGAAGAAAGCCGCGCTGCCCGCCGCAAGGACCGCAAACAGCCACAGCAGGATGTTGTTCCTCAGCGCCAGGCCCGCGCCGAAGAGAACGATCAGCACCGCTCCCAGGGCGATCAGCATCCAGGATTTGAACACAAAGGGCTGTTTCCGCACCGGCACCGGCTGAGGCACATAGCCTCCGCCGTTCAGCGGAATCTGCTGATACGCCTGCGGCTGGGCCTGATTCCGGCCCATCTGGGCATATCCCTGGCCCTGGGCTCCCGCCGGCTGTCCGTAAGCGCCCTGCCCCTGAGCGTATCCCTGAGCCCCGTAGCCCTGAGCCCCGTTCATCTGGGGATAGGCGTACCCGTTCTGCCCCTGGGCCCCGTTCATCTGGGGATAAGCGTACCCGTTCTGCCCCTGGCCGCCCGCGGCCTGCCCGTATCCCTGATAGGCCGTGTAGCCCTGGGCATTGGCCCCGTATCCCGGAGCGCCCGCCCCGTATCCCTGGCTGCCGGTATATCCCTGGCCCGCCGGAGCGTATCCTGTCTGTCCGTATCCCTGGCCCATCGTGGGGTAGGGCCGGACCTCCTGGCCATAGCGCTGCGCGCCGCTCATGCCGGCCGCGCCGTAATTCTGTCCCGCGGGATACTGCTGGGCGCCGTTCGCGCCGGCGTATCCCCCCTGTCCGCCGTATCCCTGGGGAACCTGCCCGCTCTGAGCCGCTCCCCCGTACCCGGGATTCCCGTATCCTGTTCCTCCGGGGTCAAACCCGGCCGTCCCCTGCGCCGTACCGGGTGTATACCCGGTATACCCGGTTCCGGAAGGCTGCGCCGGATATCCCTGAGCCCCGTTCCAGGGGGAAGCGTTCTGCTGAGGATAGCCCGTTCCCTGAACGCTCTGGCCGGCGGAGGGGGTCTGAGCCTGCTGCTGTCCCGATCTTCCAAATATCATGTAATCATTCCTTTCCGCCGCCCGGGGCGGTCTGACAGGAAAAGCCTGAAAAAAAGCATCACAAACACAGGAGCCTACCGGCTCATTCTGATAGTTTAACATTTCCCGGGTAGGTTGTAAACCCGTAATCCCGGTCACAATATGAACGGAATGTAACAAATTTTACAGGGCCCGGCGCCGTCTTTCCCGGGGGCAGGCCCTTCCTGTCCCGCCCCGGTTCCGGTCCCTGTAGCCAGCTCAGCCGGCCGGTTCCTCCTGCGCGGCACGAAAAAAGCACCGGCGGGGCTCTCCGGGATCATCCCGGAAGTCCGTCGGTGCTTTTTGATTACCGATCCTGATCGGAATCCCGGCGGCGGAACCAGACGACGCCTTCCAGGGCCAGGCCCAGTAGGAAGACGATGCTGCCGATCACCGTAAGCCAGGTGCCCGCATCGGTGTGAATGTTTATTCCCGCCAGAAAAAGGATCAGGCCCAGGAGCCAGAATACCGATCCCAGGACGGGAAGCAGCCGGTCTTTCATCTCACATCCCCCTTGCTGCAGACGGAACGCCCTCGGGGTTCATGATCTGTACCCTCTGGGATTCAGCGTCTGGAAATGGTAGGTGTCGCGGCACATATCCTCCAGCGTCTTTTCCGCTTCCCAGCCCAGCAGCTTCTTCGCCTTGGTGGGATCCGCAAAGTTTTCCGCAATGTCTCCCGCCCGGCGCGGCGCAATGACATAGGGGATGTTCACATGGTTCACCCGGTTAAAGGTGTTCACCAGATCCAGCACGGAATAGCCGGTGCCGGTGCCCAGGTTAATAATCTCGCAGCCGGGGCCCTTCGCCGCGTAATCGCAGGCCAGCACATGCCCCCGGGCCAGATCCACCACATGGATATAATCCCGGACGCCGGTCCCGTCCTTGGTGGGATAATCGTTGCCGAAAACGTTCAGGTGATCCAGCTCGCCCACCGCGACCTTGGCAATATAGGGCATCAGATTGTTGGGAATGCCGGAAGGATCCTCCCCGATCAGCCCCGAAGCATGGGCGCCGATGGGGTTGAAATACCGCAGGAGGACGACGCTCCATTCGGGATCCGCGTGCTGCTGGCCTTCCAGGATCTTCTCAATCATGAATTTGGTCCAGCCGTAGGGGTTGGTGCAGCCCAGAGAGGGCATATCCTCCCGATAGGGGACCACGGGCTGATTGCCGTAAACCGTGGCGGAGGAGGAAAAAACGATGCGTTTGACCCCGTGCGCCTGCATGACCTCCACCAGCGTCAGGGTGGAATCCAGGTTATTGCGGTAATACCGCAGGGGCTGGGCCACGCTCTCTCCGACCGCCTTCAGGCCGGCAAAATGAATCACCGCGTCGAAATCATTCTCCGAGAAGATCCGGTCCATGGCTTCCCGGTCGGCCACGTCCGCTTCGTAGTGGGGCACGGGATGGCCGACAATCTGCTCCACCCTGCGAATCGCCTCCGGGCTGGAGTTTACATAGTTATCCACGATAACAGCCTCATGACCCGCCTGGCATAACTCCACGCAGGTATGGGAGCCGATAAATCCGGCGCCGCCGGTCAGCAGAATTTTCATGATGATTCACCGTTCCTTTCCAGGCAGAGGGACTTGAAAGCGGATCACAGGGCAGGCGGATAAACGCCGGCATCATGCAGCTTCTTCAGCTCGCCGGTGACGAAAGGCTTGTCTTCCTTATAGGTCACGCCGAACCAGACCGCGTCCGTGGAGAGAACCTTCACCTTCAGGCCGGTTTCGTGCATCAGGGTGTCGACCAGGGAGGGCAGGACAAATTCCTTCTTCAGGGGATCGCCTTCGCCGTTCTTCAGGAAGGCGTCCAGATACTTTTCGCCCGCCGCGAAGAAGGAGGGAGCAAAGCCCCAGAAATTCATGGAGACCAGGGCGTTTGGATCCAGGATGACCCCATCGGGGTTATCGTTGATATCCCGGATGGTTCCGTCCGGGAAGGGCAGAATCTTGTAGGTTTCGGTCACCTTCACCAGATTGCCTTCCTCGTCCTTCGTGCAGACGCCGCGGGTCACGTGGCCGTTCTCGGACACGGTGTTTTTCAGATAATAGGCCACCATGGCCGCCTTGTCGTCGGTGCCCTGAAGCTGATGCAGATAATCCGCCATGGCCTTGAAGGCATCCCGGCCGTAGTAATCGTCGGCGTTGATCACTGCAAAGGGCTCATTGATCACATGCTTCGCGCAGGTGACGGCGTGAACAGTGCCATAGGGCTTCGTCCGGTCCGCGGGCACCTGAAAGCCGCCGGGCAGGGAATCAAACTCCTGGAAGGCATATTCCACCTTCACCTTCCGGGAGATCTTATCGCCGATCATTTCCCGGAACAGGGCTTCCATGCTGCGGCGAATGACAAA
>CAZMFY010000183.1:0-5374 GCA_964565635.1 uncultured Oscillospiraceae bacterium | reverse complement strand
AACATATATTCTGTAATTTTCAAGCATTTCCCGCTTTCCACAACTGACGTGCAATATCCGGGAGCCCAGGAAATACAGATAATGATGGGATCATCCTTAAGCAGGTGGCCGCTTTGAATATTTCATTCTCAAAGCGGCCACCCTATTCACGTTACAACTTTTTAGCCCGGATACGAATTACACAGGATAATCACCGATACGGAACGCATCCCAATAATTGTCCCAATCCATCTGCACGCCGTTTACATAGTAGATGTCGCGGAACTCCTTCACATTCTCAGGCGTGACGATGGTGCAGCCGGTGCCGAAGAGACGATATGCGTGATCCAGACTGGGAACATCGATATTGCCAAGCCATGCGTCGTAGCAGATTGCAAGTGTATAGCCGCCCTGCTGCCAGCCCTGGCAGTCTGCGGAAGCGGTCATATATCCTTTTTCCATGTAATCCAACGCGGATTCGATCGCATTGATACCAACGACCTTGACCTTGCCAGCCAGGCCTTTGGCTTCCAACGCCTTGATGGCGCCAACGGCCATGTTGTCGTTAGCACACCATACACCGTCAATATCGTCATAGGCGGCAAGCCAGGTTTCCATGACGCCCAGGGCGGTATCAGCGCTCCATTTTGCTGTTTCATCTGCGACCAGCTCCACACCGGGGAATTCATCCAGTGCCTTCTGGAGGCCAGCCCGGCGGTTGATAGCTGTTGTGTTACCCAGCAGGCCCTGAATACATACGATCTTGCCTTCATAGGGAGTTTCAAACTGGGAGAACATCTGCTTAGCGATCTGATAGCCCATATCCACATCATCAGGAGAATGATGTGCTACCCATCCGTTAAAATCCCAAACATTTATATCATCAGGCTTATTCCAGGTGGTGCACATATAGGCTCCGGCATCGGTTACCATTTCCGCAATTGATTCGCATACAGCCGCCTCGTTCGGGTCGCAGAACAGGATTGCATTTCCGCCGGATTTCGCCAGGAAGGCGGAAATCTGATTGTATTGGGTGTCGTTGGAACCTTCGTTCAGCATTGTTTCGAAAACATACTTCTGACCGATGGAATCCAGATACTTGCAGAAAAGTTCACATCCTTCGTTGATCGTAACCATGTAGGGATTTGAGAATGTCCGTACTGAGCAGCCCACATAAAGGGTGGTGTTCAGCTTTTCCTGCGGAATTTCTTTCGCGCTCGTGGCTGGCGCCTCAGCGGAGGCGAAGCTCATACAGAGCGTCAAGAGCAAGGCCAACAGGATTGAGAGTGTCTTTTTCATTGCTTTTTCCTCCTCTATTATGTCGATATTGCCATTCACACATCCATGTGCGAATTGTGCCCTATTAAAAGGGAATGGATGAAACAGCATTTCTAATCCTTCAGTGCACCGAAAACAGATTTGTTTACATCGTAGTTCTCGCTGCCGTCGGGATACCGATACCGCCGGATATCCTGATCCTTTGGATAATCAAATCGCCCACCGCAGCGCATAATCACGGTTTTGATTTCAGGAGTATTTTCCGAGACAATCCGCTCGAACTGGCGGACGGTCAGGTCGGGGTCACCAGCGCAGTTGGCAAAATTGTCATAGTGATCTGGAATCAGCACCTTTGCGTGTAGAGTCTGACCCAGCCTTGCGCCGTCGTACGGTGTCATTTTATCTGTTGCGCCAGGAGCATTGGATCCCAAATCGAAAATGGCTACATCGATTCTGTAGTCCTTTCCGACTTTGACATAGCCGTCATGATACCAGGTGTCGCCCAGGAACATGATATTGCCGGCAGAGGTTTCAAACAGGAAAGAGCAGCAGCACTCTTCATAGGGAAGCAGTTCTTTTCCGCCGCCGGTTCGAATGGCAGTCTGGTCATAGCACATCAGGATATGTACCTTTGCGCCGGGAACTTCAAATGTTTCTCCCAGATGACAGACATTAAGACGGTTTTCAGGCACATGGAATTCCCGCAGACGGTCCGCAGTGACTGGCGGGGCATAGAATTGAGCATCCGTTGTTTGCAACGCCGCATTCACGGTGAAGATATCGCAGTGATCGGCATGAGTATGCGTGCAGAAAACGCCGTCAATCTTCTTGAATTCCCACGGATCAATCACCTGGGGGTTCAGCCGCAGCCAGTTGATGCTGTCAGCTCCCGCCTGCCGGCAGACGCCGCAGTAATCAATGGTTGTATAATGGGAAGGCCCGCAGTTCTGATCAATGAGAAAAATACCACCCGCATCCGTTTTCAACACCCAGGAAGGACCGCCGCACCACCACAGGCTTACTTGGCCCTTTGGTACATCGCAGGCCTCGATCTGCTTGTTCAGGAAGGAACCCCATTCCGGAAACGCTTCGTGGAGCCACACATCCTTTGTGATCGGATGGTCGTTATTGAGATACCCGCCCCACAAAATACCTCTGCCGTCCGTTTTCTTGGATTCATCCATCCGATAAACGCTCCTTTCTTGTTGTCTGACAACATGAAATATAGTTTACTTTTCAATAGCCTTTTATCAATGATGTGTTTTGCCGCATGTCGAATATAGCACTTTTTTGACCATTTAGCAATAGGTATTGTGCAATACAACCCACCATATTTGGAAATATCCTACCCAGTTTTTGTTTTCAGATAAGAGGGGCGATGTTGTCTGACAAGAAGTTGAGATACACCTTTTTTTCTTATGTTGTACCGGTTGACTTATCCCTTCCCGCTTTGATATGATTCAGTTGAAATTAAAAAAATTCTGAAAGGAGTGCAGTTTTGCCTGCCCGTATATTCTGATGGATATTGACGCGTTCAACCAGAGCCTGAACAGTCAGATGACGACTGCGCTGTTCGAGCATCTCGATCAGGCTTCCAAAAAAAATATAACCGGCAATCTTCTTGATCACTTTATTCAGCTGATCATGGACGAAACGCTCAAACCCGGCTATGTGTTTCCAAATGAAAATGAAATGTGTAGGCAGCTGAGGATTGCGAGAAGCTCCCTGCGGGAGGTTTATGCTGCGCTCTCTGCGATGGGGTTTATTTCTCGCTCCAAAGCCGGAACCTATGTGAACTCCACGCGTCAGATTGCCTCCTCGATCCCGCTGCGCTATCTGCTGCGGCATTCCAGCTGGAATGAGGTCATGGAGTTCCGGGTTATGGTTGAATCCCAGACCGCGGCGCTGGCTGCCCGGTATGCGGACGAGGTTTCTATCCGGGAGATGGAAAATATCATTGAACAGATGAGAATCGCGGACTCTGATCCACTGAAGCTGACGGCCCTGGATATCAATTTCCACATGTCCATAGCCACGGCTTCCAATAATCTGCTGCTGAAGAATACCCTGGCTGCCATAACGACCGAGCTGGAACGGAGCGGCTATTCCGGTTTCAGTATTGATCCGGGCACCACCGTGACCAACTCCATCTCTTTTCATCAGCAGATCCTGCAGGCTATCCGGGAGCATGACCAAAAGCTTGCGAAAAAGAATATGACAAATCATATCCAGGATATCTATACGGTGCTTGCCAAGAATATTTATGAATGAAATTTGGACAGAACAAGGAGACCGGCTTCTGTCTGCTTACTGTGCCGTGCGCCTTAACCTCCTGAGTATTTGGTTCTGTATTCACACAGGCTTGAAAGGGATTGTATTTTTTTCCGATGTTTTTTGTTTTGCTTATTGAAACGGCAGGAGCAAACAAAAAGTATCACATGGCAGCGGCTGCATAAGGTTTGATTGTGGCAATATCTCCCTCCAGCTTTACGACCAGCTCCCGGACCTCAATATCATTCTGCATATCCAGGAAAAAACGATCAGATACTCCGAAAAATCGACCAAGACGGATGGATGTATCCGCTGTGATTTTTCTTCTGTTATGCAAAATGTCCTGAATTCTGGAGGTCGGCACATGTATGCTTTGAGCAAGTTTATATGCGGTCAGATTCATGGGGATCATGAATTCTTCAGTGAGAATTTCTCCCATCGTAGGGGTGGGAATTTTATTATTCATAGCGAATCCTCCCTTCCTGATGGCGTTATCAGTGATAATCGACAATCTCAACATTGAAGAAATTATTGCCTTCCACCAGAAAGCAAATCCGGTACTGATCATTGATCCGAATGCTGTATTGTCCCTTCCTGTCACCGTCAAGCTTCTCTAGCCGGTTGGCAGGCGGGACCCGCAGATCCTCCAGACATCCTGCATTGTCGATGCATAATCAGTTTCCTCAATGCTATTGATTGAATGTTTTGCGGGAGCTTTTTGGAAAACGTCTGAGCATAGACTTTTTCTGTTTCTCTGTCGGCAAAGCTTCTGATCATGTGAAAATTATACGCGACTTGCGTGTATAATTTCAAGCGAACAGATTCAGATTACTTCGGAAAAAAGCCCTGAGCAAAATGCTGCCATACAAGCTGAAAATGAACCGATACACTTACGCTGTGATGGTTGACCACAATAAAATGACCAGCGCCAGCGGGTTGCTGATGCCGGCCATGGTTAACCGGGATCTGACGGTTGGCTTGGCTTTGGTGGAAGGAATGTTCCGCTCCGGGCTCTGCGGCCAGGCTTTACATTCAGTGAAAAACAATTTCCACTTCCTCTTCCGTCAGGAAAGAGCAGATTCCAACAACCACCTTGCTCCAGGCCGCGTCCGAGGCACGATCGAATCTCAGCTCAAACCGGAAGGTATCCCCTTCTGTGAAATACATCGTGCTGTATTTCCGGAACATTCTGTTGGTATCGAGCTTCATGGTGGAGGAGGTTCCATCCTCTCTGTACAGCACAACATTTGTACTGAAGCCAACCCATGGGGCAAACTTCCAGGATTCCTTCCTCCGTGACCTGGACGGGATGGGTGACGGTTTCAGACTGCTCCGCCGGCTGGACTTCTTTGGGTGCGGCGGATTTCTCAGCGAAGGGTGTGGTCTGCTGGACGCTGCTGTTTTCATCAGCTTTTTCGAAAGGAGCTCCGATCCGGCGGGCTTCTTTGGGTTCAGTGGTTTCTTCTGTGGAAATTCCGGCCTGTTTGACGCCGTAGAGCTTTCCGAGGGCGATATATTCCCGGGCCATGATCAACGCGTCGGTGGGATCATGGGACGTCTGAACAGATACAAAATATAATTGTACTTTCGTACAGTCCCATGCGGCGGCCAGTTATGGTATAATGATGAGTACATTCAGACAAGACAGGAGGCCAGAGGCATGGCACGGCTGCCCATTGTCCGAAGAACGGATAAACTGCGGGACATCACCGCCCTGCTCAAAAGCCGGAAAATCGTATATCTTTCCGCCTTCTTTTACAGCGGAAAGACCGTACTGATAGACCAGCTTTGCGAGTCATGGGACGGGAAGGTTCTTCGATTCGATTCTTCGCGGGACGATTGGGAC
>CAZMFY010000182.1:0-5378 GCA_964565635.1 uncultured Oscillospiraceae bacterium | reverse complement strand
TTTGTATTCCTTCATGTCAGTAATTGCTACAAAACAGGCTACTCTGTCTCCGCAATCCTTTCCGAAAACGTTCAGAGAAGTATATCATAAGGGAAACAGAAACATCAAGACCGGATTCATCGGCACGATGCCGGAAACCGCGGCTGTCAGGAGATAATCCGGCCGAATCGGAGCCTCCAGGGACATGTCATACATGAAAAAAACAGGGACCACGCAAAGGAATGGCCCATCATATCCGGCAAAAAAAACGTGAATCTTCCGGATGAGAACTGTTGATTCCCCGGGGAAGACTGAATATAATGAGTGCCGCGCCGCATGACTTGTCCGGAATCCTGAAAGGAAACGGCGGGGAACAAGGACGCGCGAAAACGGTTTGTGCGGTTGGACGGCGTTTACGGGGCGGAGCGGGGAACTCCTGACGATCATGAAGCAGGGGACCCCATGAAATCCGGCTGTCCCGGGAGGAGCTGCGCGGAATGAAGAGACGGAGAATTATAATGGCCCTGGCGGGCATGATCCTGTCGGGAATCGCTGTGGGCTTTTTTAAGCGGGCATTCTTCGGAGTGGACCCGTTTCAGTGCCTTTGCAACGGATTGAATCAGGCGATTCCGATCAGCTTCGGAACGCTGTATATGCTGATCAATGCGGTCCTGCTGGTATTGGTCTTTTTCCTTGACAGGCATTATATCGGTATTTCTACGTTCATCAACCTTTTTCTTTTAGGGTATATGGCGGAATTCTCGGAGAAAACCCTTGCGCGGGTTTTTGGCGACCAGGGATTGACCGGAAGGGTGGCCTTCCTGCTGATCGGAATCATTGTAAGCTGCTTTGCGGCCGCGCTGTATTACACGGCGGATCTGGGGGTATCCACCTACGACGCGATTCCTCTGCACATCGCGGACAGGAAGCCGCAGCTCTTTGGAAGAACCGTGCCATTCCGGGTCATCCGCGTCATCAGCGACCTTGTCTGTGTATGTATAGGTCTGGCTTTCGGATTTATGCCTGGTATCGGAACCATCATTACGGCGCTGTTCATGGGGCCGCTGATCGCGTTCTTCCGGAAAAAAGTTTCCCTGTGGTTTATGCCGACGGTTCCGGGATGAATCATTCATCGTCAGCAGAGAACCGTTCTTTGCCCCAATCAGCTCGCCGGCAGAGAATCGGCAGAGAATCTGCAGGAATAAAAAAATAATGATGGACAAAAGAAAAATTATTTGCTATAATACCATTCGCTGGTTTGTGCCGATGTGGCTCAGTTGGTAGAGCAGCCGATTCGTAATCAGCAGGTCAGGGGTTCGAGTCCCCTCATCGGCTCCAGCATCGAGGTGTAGCGCAGTTTGGTAGCGCGTTTGGTTCGGGACCAAAAGGCCGCGGGTTCGAATCCCGCCACTTCGACAGAGAAACCCTGTAGGATCAAAGCCTGCAGGGTTTTCTCGTTCCCTGTTGAACCTTGTCAAACTGCGTTACTATCAACATCGTTATCAACAAATACTATCAACATATTGTCAACAAAACTAAAATATTAATTGTGGAATGGTGATGAGCTGAATACAAAATATTGTGGTTAATACCCCTTGAGTAAACAAGTGGGATGCGCTATAATAGGGGACAAGGAGAGCGGCTCCGAATCGGGAGCTTCCCCCACAGAAAGGTCCGGGGTCTGCAAAAGGCAACAGAAATACCAGCCGCACAGAGAGATGAAGCCAGCAGAAACCAACAGAAATGACGGGCGAAGTTTTCAACACAAACGGGAGAGTGTTGAAAATGACACATCAGGAGAAGCTGGAGTATCTGGAAAAGACGGAGCGGGAGACGTTAAGCCCGACGGAACTGGCGATGTTGCTGGGAGACAGGCCATTTTTATATAATGTGATGGCTAAGGATGGAACACTGAGGCTCCCCTTCATCTGGCGGGGCAGGAATCTGCGGATTTTTAAGCAGCCGGTGATGGAACTGCTGAGGGGCAGATCCATCTGAGTACCTTCGAACGTTTCGACAAGCAGCGGGGTTACCCGCTGCTTGTTTAGTATAAGAGGCAGAGCATGGTAATGATCTGGTGGGCTCATTATAAACACCACGCTTTTGGTGTAAAAAGATCCTACTGCAGGTAACCAGTACATATAAAGAAGATATTCAGATATAGTCAGATACAAAAAGAGCAGCGTGCACCTGTTCAACCGCGAAGCTACCCTCTTGGGGAACAGGAAATCTTCATTCTTTCGAATGATGCTCGCTGCATCTGCGATATATGTGATTCTCGAAAACTTGTCAAACCGTTTCCTGTCATCATTTCCTCTTTAATGACATTCCTGCGGCGGGCTTCAAAAAAATATGCGAAAGTCCTTGACATGGGAAAATTCTTACGGTACGCTACCCCTGTTCCCAGCCGGAACCCACCAGCCGGGAACGATAGAAAAGACTTTTACGGGTTTTCACAGCAAGCAGCCAACATAGAAAATATGAAGCCCCACGCGGTAGAACCGCGGAGGGTTTTTTCTTTTGGCCAGCGTGAGGGTTGCGACGCAGCCGGAAGAGAGCCCGAATAGTTCTGCCTCGGTCCGAACCTTGAAAATTTCATAGAGGTCGCGTGACAAAAAACAGACAAGCACCTTACCACCCTGCTGATGCTGCGGGGAAATCTATCCGTACTCGCCAAATGGTCAACAGATCGGAATTGTACCGGAATAAGGAGGATCATAAAGATGAATGGATGAATTTTTTCGTATACCACCGTCAATTATCCATGACGGAAGAAGGCCAAAGAAATTCGATGATGTTATTGACGACTTCGGAGCCAACACTCACCTTGGCCCCAGGGCGATAAAGCTGCTGAAGTATTACGCCAGCTGCAGTAACGGGTTTAAACCTGCGTTAGCTTTAATCGAGCAATCGACAGGTATCCCTTCCAACAAGGTAAGCGAAATCCGTGCGGAGCTTGTGAAGCGAGCTGTCATTTCGTATATCCCACAGCGTTCGATAGTCATTCACTGGCCTATGATTCTGACACTTGCAGGACTGTCTGACTCATTGCCCATGCGTGGAGCACGGTATTCTTTCAACTGCCTGCAAATAAACGGACAGGGATTGGCAGGCCCAACGATTGGAAACATGATGGGCGCAGATGGCCGTAAGTGTCGTTGTAAGCCAGGAAGCAAGGAAAGCTTTTTCAATTATCTGAAAAGCCTGACTCTGTCAGAGTATAATCTGTTCTCCTCAGCCGTGCTGAATCAGAAACCCACGTTTGAGGATAATGATTACCCGTAGGCATGGCAACCTCGGTTGGAGAAAAGTGGGGTACATAATAATTACTGCTCATCATTTTCCATACTGAATTTGATGCAATACCCGCCAGCAGTACCTGCGTGCTAAACCCGCACATCTATATCTCTGGCCGCCCTCCAAAGCGGCCAGAAGAGTCATAATTACTATTCTGTATGGCGGGATTCCGCATGCGGTACATGCTTGCGTTATCCGCTACGCAGAAAATGCTTTGCAGGAAACGCAGATGTACTTCTCTGGCCGCCCCCTCCAAAGGCGGCCAGACAGATCATAATAATTGAATCAGGTTCCGCAAGCGATATCTGCTGCGTTACCTGCGGTGCAGGTTCTGCTTCGCGGAATTTGCGGTAACATTCTGGCCGCCCTCCAAAGCGGCCAGAGAATTCTAATAAAAATATCCAGCGGTGACTGCGTGCGTTTCCCGCATGATGATCCCGCAAAGTATAAAAAGGAGTGAGCATTGATATGTTATTTGATATTAGATGCGAAGAATGTGTTGTTACCAACGTGAAACCCTTCAAGTCCAAATTAGGCGACGGCCTCGATGTCGACGTCGAAGCTTCAGATGCAGGTGGAAAGGCATACGCGCAAATCGTTTTATACGATCGGCAGGCACAGACCTTCAAGGATGAAATTAAGAAGGGTGATATCGTTTACGTCGAAGGATCCCTGCGGGTAAAGTCCTACGTAAAACTCGACGGAACAACAGGAACGTCTCTCCTCATCGAACGACCGCGTTCTTTTTATAAGAAAGAACCTGTCAAACTCATCGAAGCAGCTGTACCGGATCAGGCTACAGGATTCCCAGTTGAAGCTGATGAACCGAAAGATGGCATTCCCTGGTAATCGGATAATTTCAGGCAGATTATGTATGGGGCACCCGGCCGATAAAAAGCCGGGTGTCCTGTTGTAAAAAGCAAATATTTGAGGCGGTTATCGCTGGCAGTATTTGCCTGCATGTACCGCTTATTTGCATCCCGGAAAAGAAATTCTTCGTTTTTCTCCTGATTCTGAATTTACGATTTCTCGGTGATGATATAACAAAATTATGAATCCGAAATCATGAAAGAGTATAAGCACATTGAAAATGCTTATTAATTTACTCTCTGGACCGAATTATTCTATTCTGATTCCAGATCCATCGGTCTAAGAAAGAATACCTGTTTGGAATTCGCGGTAACTGTTTGCGGTTACTGCGTCTCTATGGTATCATATCCTCAGTCTTTACAGGTGGTGAGCAAGCAGGATGACGGACGTTCAGCAGAGAGCAGCAGCGAAGCATTTTGCAGAATATTGGGCAGGCAAGGGGTATGAAAAAGGGCAGTCGCAGGCTTTCTGGCTGTCCCTGCTTGGTGATGTCTTCGGCATTGAGCATCCAGCGGAATATATCCGTTTTGAAGAGCAGGTTCATCTCGACACCACTTCCTTCATCGATGGCTTTATTCCGGCTACGAAGGTGCTTATCGAGCAGAAGTGCCTTGGGAAGAGTCTGACAGCTGCGATCCCGCAGTCAGACGGCTCTTTGCTTTCTCCATTACAACAGGCTTTACGGTACGTTCATGGTTTGCTGGACGCGCTGGGATGCAATAATCTGCCGGAAGGTGTGCTGAAAAAACTGGAGGCTGCTAGGAAAGAGGAAATTTCCCCGTTAGGCTGCCAGGTTCTTGACACCATTATCGAAAATGCAAAGCTGGCCAACAAGAAACAAGTGCCCCTGTGTCAGGACACGGGTCTGACCGTGGTCTACATCGATATCGGACAGGAAGTGCATTTTACCGGCGGCGACCTGTGGGAAGCCATCCATGCCGGCGTGGCCAAAGGTTACACCGAAGGCTACCTGCGTAAATCTTCCGTAGACGATCCCGTTTTCCTGCGCAAAAACACGCAGGACAATACCCCTGCCATTATCCACTGCCGAATTGTGCCGGGAGATAAGGTGCATCTGGTGATTTTGCCAAAAGGCTGCGGCAGCGAGAATATGTCCCAGCTGCGCATGCTGAAACCGGCCGACGGGCTGGAAGGCATCATTAACTTTGTACTGGAAGCAGTCCGGACCGCAGGACCCAACCCCTGTCCGCCGGTAACGGTTGGCGTAGGCG
>CAZMFY010000181.1:0-5431 GCA_964565635.1 uncultured Oscillospiraceae bacterium | reverse complement strand
GCCGCCGCCCCGGTTGATGATGTCCTCGGTCTTGTACCAGTGGAAGTGGTTGGGGGAATACTGGCCCTCCTTCAGGTAGAGCAGCTTTTCCGCGTACACCTTGGGATACTTGTCCGGCATGGCGCGGTTGCCGTTGCGGATGGTGATGAGGGAGAAGCCCACCTTGTCGAAATCCCCCAGGCCGTAGTCCGTGATGTCCCAGCCCAGCATGCAGTCCCGCACCTCGTCGTATTCATGGCCGACGGATTTCCACTGCTCCGGGGTGAAGTGGCAGTAGGGCGGCAGGTAGCAGCTGTATTTTTCGCAGGCAGCTTCCAGCTCTTTCAGGGCACGGTTGATTTCGGAACGTTTCATATCAGCACCTCATTTCATCAGAATACTGTTTTCATTTTATGCACATGATACCAAAAAACGCCGGGAATAACAATCATCGCCCTGCGGTTTTTGTCGAAAAATGATGAACTGCGCCGACCGTGGTCGAAGTACAGTAATCATCGCACACGGCCCGGTTCCAGAGCGAACCGGTTACGGAATCCTTCCTGAACCGGCTGGATGCCCGCTTTGGCCGGTGAATACGGGTTCGGCACACGCGGGAGACGCAATGAAATCCCTGGATAACTGCATGGCAAACGGGGCTGAGAAAAACTCTCAGCCCCTCTTTTTTCAAAGGATTTTCAGATTTCATCTGTGGACCCGCCAGCAATCCGGCGGCATCCCGATCTATTGGAGCTTTCCCGAAAAAGGTTTCAGCCTTTCCCGGGAATCCGGTGCGTGCTGCGTACGGACATCAGTGCTGCCGCGCCGGCCGTGGCTGCCGCCGCGCCCCAAAGCAGAAACACCGGCTGCCAGCCCCATGCGTCGCTGACAGCCCCCGTCATGACGCCGGCCAGGGCGGACCCCGCATAGATAAAGGCGTCTACCATACCCGCCACCAGGCCGACCCTGCCGGAGTCCTCGTATTCCATCGGGATGATGGTGGTCAGCAGAGGATTGACACCGTAGGTCAGCGAGCAGGACAAGCCCAGCAACAGCGCGCAGACATAGACGCTGACACCAGCCGGTATCAGGAAGAAGGACAGCAGGGAGCTCAACAGCATCAAGGCTCCCGTGGTGCGGCGCGGGTTTTCCCCGAACACGGAATAAGCTTTTCGGGCAAGCAGCACGCCGAACAGGTTCAGCAGAGGGACGATCAGCGACGTGACCGTCGGGTCCAGCGCGCCTGCGCTGCCAAAGCCGGCGATGATGGTCGGGGCCCAGGTGAGGATGCCGTCCCGCACGAAGCCATTGCCCACACAGCATATCAGAATCTGCACAAGGCCCGTGGTCCAAAGTATGGATCTGACGGGCTTTTTCACGGACTCTGCGGCGGGCTCGGGTATCTCCTCCTCGCCCAGATCCTCGCCGGGCTCCGGACGGTCGCGCAGGATCAGCCATGATCCCGCGCCGGAGAGCACTACCCATATTGCCGGGACGATAAATGACCAGCGCCAACTCACACGGGTTGCCAGCAGACCGGCCAGTGACCAGGCGCACAGATTGGCGGCGATCAGCATTACCGTCATACCGAATGAGACCCGGCTGCGCCGACGTCCTTTGAACCAAATGGCCATCAGCTTGACAAGGGGTGTCCAGAGCATTGACTGCGCCGCGCCGTTCAGCGCCCACAGCAAAACCAGCATCCAATATGCCGTGGCGAGCCCGGACAGCAGATTGAAAAGGCCGGTGAGAAGCAGCCCCAGCAGGATATACCAACGGGCGCTGACCCGGTCGACAATGGCACCGTTGACAAACTGTCCCGCCGCATATACAGCGGCGAACACCGTCTGCAGAAGCCCGCCCTGGGCGCCGGTGAGCTGCATATCGGCCATCAGGGGGCTCAGTGCCGCGGACAGGTTCAGCCGCGCCAGGTAGGCGGAAAAATACGCCAGCGAACAGCCGGTAAAGATGCGCCACTGTCGCCGGCTGAATCCAACCTTCGTGTTCATCACGTTTTCCCCGATGTGTCATTGCGGAGAGACGCCTGTCACACCAGCGGGGTTCCCTCCCATTCCTTCGCAGTCTCGCAGCCCAGCAGGCGGACCACTGTGGGCGCAATGTCCAGGATGGAAACCGGTTGCCCGAGCTCCCGTGGTTCGATCCCGTCGCCGTGGATGATGAGCGGGATCGTCATGTCCTCATCGATCAAAGCTCCATGGGTCCGGCCGTGCCCGCCATGGTCTGCGAGGAGGATGGTGATGTATTTTCCCTTCGTCTTTTCAATCAGACGCTCAGCGAGGGACATGGAACCCGCCACCGCCTGCAGGTATTCCGCGGACATCCAGCCAGTTTCATGTCCCTGCTCGTCCGGCCACCCGAAGTAGGTAAAGCAGAAATCCGGGGCCTTGCTCACCAGGAGCTTTTCGGCGGCTTCGCACACCTCGCGGGTGGATTGCTCTGCGCCATAAGTGCTCGTGCTCAGGTAGAAGGAAAAATCCACTGTCCCCGGCCTGCAGAGGTCGCGCAGCTCTCCCCAATTGTAGCACATGGCCGTCGTGCGCGTTCCGTGCAGCTGCTCGATTATGCCGTTCACCGGGCGTGCCATTGGCGAATAGATGTTGTCGGTGATGCCGTGTCTGTCAGGCCCGACGGAGTGGAACAGAGACATGTGGCACGGGAGCGTCACGGGAGGATAGACCGTCTTCGCCTTCAGCGTGAAGGCGCTGGCAGAAAGCAGCCTTTGCAAATATGGGTTTTTGCACAGCATCAGCGCATCGGGCCGCATGCCGTCTATGAGGATCAGGTTGACCTTGTTCATATATCCCACCGTCCGTAGTTGTTGGGGTCAGTATACCATGCTCATCTATGGTTTACAACAGATTGTCAGCGGCATAGGACTGTCCCTTTCGTTCCATCCGGACGCATCTTCTGCTTGCAAAAAGGGCCGGAAAGGATATATAATTCCGTTACATTCATAAAAAAATATGGAGGTTGCTGCTGCATGAAAAGATTTTTGGCTCTGGTTCTGACGGCTGTGCTGCTTCTGGGATGCGTTCCGGGGGCGCTGGCGGCAAAAAAGGATACCAATACGGATGCTACTGCCCTGAGGGACTCCGAGTGGACTTGGTTTTATCTTCCCTCCACGGTGCCGGAAGGGCTGCTGGTAGACATCAGCAGGCCGAAGAGCATCCAGATGTATCAGACCGTGCACAGCGGGGAATACGGGTACGAGGAGTACGCGGATTCCATCACATTGGAGTTCGTCTCCGGGGATGAAGCGCTGCGGGACGCCATTCAGATCGGCGAAACTGAAGTGGGCGTTTACGAACACGGCCAGCATTACGGGGCCTATGACTCCACGAAAAAAGCGCCGGGCTATTATGTGGATCTGGACCGGATCCAGGAACCCGGGCGCGCGGTGTTCCACTTCACCTGCGAAAGCGAGCATCTGATCTATGAGAAGGATGTGACGCTGCGGATTCTTTCCTGGGAGGAATATCCGCTGTTCACGACGGGCGGGACGGACGAAAAGGTGATCACCCTGAGCAAGGGCGACCAGATGAGTGAAAGCCAGATGCGCCAGGCCCTGCTCAATCTTCGCACGGAGGAGATCGCGAACCAGATCCGGCAGGGTGACGAGGAGATGTACAACGGCGTCAGTATGTATCCGGAGCTGTATGATAAGGCCACCGGCGAATATGTGCCCTGCGGGGATTATGCCGTCGGCGCGAACAACAACACAGAAAGCGGAGCTCCCGTGGACCGCCTTTTCAGTCCCTGGCAGGGATATATGGGGTACTGGTTCAAGGATTACGGCGTTTATGAGGTTCGGGCGGATATCCACATGGGAAATATCCGGACAGAGGCAAAGGCCACCCTCGCGGTGCTGCCTTACCGGATCTCCTGCCCCGCCGCGATTGCCCCCGGCGCGGTCGCACAGGTCAGCGTGACGGACGCCGAGCCGGATTCCGGCAGAACCTTCACCCTGGAAGTGACCGGCGAAGGCGTTACGCTGGACGCGGAGGCCGGAACGCTGACCGCGGACGAAAACGCGGAGAACGGAACCGGATTCATGATGACGGCCACGCCTTCCGACGGCGGCTATCCGGTGACGCTGAGCGGCGTGATTGCCAACGGCGCGCTGGGCGGAGAAAAGTTCAAGCTGATCCAGGCGGAGGAAGGCCTGACGCTTCCGCTGATTTCGGATGAGGATGGAAAATATCAGAGCGGACAGACCCACACGAACAGATATCTGAGCACGACCGCGGACGACAGCGCAGCCTACATGATTCAGGAGATCGCCGCTTACTACGAGATGGAGGAATTCCTGGACCGGGAGGAAGACGCGCTGCGGATCCTGAAGGATGAGATCAGCCTGGAGGGAGTCGATGTCACCGAGGATGTGACGGAGCAGGTGAACGGCCGGCCGGCCCGGATCGTCCTCGGGATGATCCGTCCGGGCGACGAACCGGATTATTATATGGGAATGCTGGGCATGGCCATCAACCGCCATCTCGTTCTGTTCAGGGTGTTCTCCTATTGCGGGAACGGCGGAACCACGGAAAACCTGCCTCCGGTGACCCTCAGCGATATGCTCGGAATCGCGGAGCAGGTTGCGTTTGACCCGTCCCAGGCGACCATCACCACGGCGGACGGCGCCCTGACGGTGGCCGCGAAGAACGGGGAACAGGCCCTGACCGCCGGAAGGCGGATCCAGTACACCGCCGCCTTCGCGAATCCCGACCGGGTGAACAAAAAGGCGAAGAACGATACGGTGGAATGGTCCGTGGCGGACGCGGAAACCGGAGAAGCCCCGGAGGGCATCAAAATCGATAAGAACGGCAACCTGTCCGCCGACGCGAAGATCGCGGTGGTGAAGAAGGTGCTGGTACAGGCCTCCTCCCCCATCTTCCATACATCGGCCACCGCCGAGGTGACCGTGATTCCGCAGGTGAAGAAGATCACCGTGGAGCCCGCGGAGCTGTTCTTCTATGTGGGAACGGATACGGTGCAGACGGTCCGCGCGGTGCTGGATCCCGACACGGTGCCCCCCATCGGCATCACCTGGACCCCCTCGAAGAAGGACGTGCTGGAAATCACCGCCGCGGACGACGGCACCGCGCAGATCCGGGCGCTGGCGGCCGGGAAATACAACGTCAACGTTAAGGAACCCGGCGGCAAGGCCTGCCAGCTGCGGGTCAGCATTGTGGAGCCCGTCACCGCGGTGACCCTGGCTCTGAAGGGCAAGGCCAAGCCCGGCCAGACCGTGACCATCGCGGTCACCCTGGAGCCGAAGAACGCGGGAAACAAGGGCCTGGAATGGGCGATCGACGCGGACGAGAGCGTCGCGACGATCAACGACAAGGGCCAGATGCGGATTGCGAAGGAAGCCCAGGCCGGCACCGAAATCACCGTGACCTGCCGCGCGCTGGGAGCGCCGGAACCCGTGGAGGAG
>CAZMFY010000180.1:0-5437 GCA_964565635.1 uncultured Oscillospiraceae bacterium | reverse complement strand
ACACATCCCGGCCGGCCAGATCGATGGCGCAGGCCTTTTCGAAGGCCATTTCGATGTTGGCCCGCTGGGCGGCGATGAGGGCGTTGACCACCCTATCCACGTTGCCGCCGGCCAGGTAATGGGTTTCCAGCTGGCTGATGGTCAGATCCAGACCGGCCTTCCGGGCCTTGATCAGGGGATAAACCAGGCGCTGGGGCTGAATCCGGCGGATCCGCATGCCCACCAGGGTGCCGATGGAGATATGGACGCCGCTGGCCAGGGAGGAGATCCACAGGCCCATGGGCACAAAATGCAGGAAGATGGCCAGAACCACCAGCACCAGAACAATAATCAGAGGAATCATGATGACGCTTGCTTCCATTTTTTTTAAACCTCCTTCAATGATTGATCGGGAAAAGAAACAGCAGAGTAACAGTGGCTTTCCGCATCCGGAGCATCAGGCTTCCGCGGGGCAGACGATGACGTGATCGCCCGTGGTGCCGATGACCCGGATCCGGGTGCCCTTCAGAATCAGGTCCCCGTCGCTGGCCGCGTTGATGCGGGTATCTCCGATTTCCACCGTGCCGCCGGGACGAAGCGCGGAAACCGCGACGCCTTCCAGCCCGACCCAGGCCTGGAGGGATTTTGCGGCGGGCGTCTGTACGGCAGCCTCATCCTTCAGCACCAGCGGGCTCTTGCTGAGCCGGCCCTTCATGGCGCTGCGATAGGACAGAAAGATGGTCACGGCGATCACCGCGATCAGGATGACGGTCAGTACCAGGGCAAAGACCAGACCGTGGGTAACCCAGGCGGTGTAGATGGCGAAAATTTCCAGCAGGATGCCCAGAATTCCGGCGATGCCGAATCCAGGCATGAAGGCTTCCGCCAGCAGCAGCCCGTACCCCACGATTCCGCAGAGAATCAGCGGCAGGTTACCGGATAAAAACTCCATGGCTTTCCTCCTTTCTGAAGAGGGATCGCACCGCTCTTCAACTTGTGCTTATTATAAAACATTTTGACCATGCGGTATATGCCTAAACCCGCGAAATAGCGGATTTTATTTCGCGGAAAAGGCATGATTATGGGCTTTCGGCGGGGAAACCGGCGAAAAAACGGCGAAAAAACAGCGCGTCCGGGCTCCTGCGGCCGCCTTCCGGGCGGTCCCTGTCCGGTGAAAACGAATCTTATTCCTGGCCTTCGGCGGGCAGCTCGATGAAGGCCATGATATCCGTGACCTTGGTGCCGCCGCCCGCGGGGCCTTTACGCCGCGAAAATGGGGGAATTATTCCTGGCCTTCGGCGGGGAGCTCGGTGAAGGCCATGATATCGGTGACCTTGGTGCCGCCGCCCAGGAGGGTACCGATCCTGGTCCGGCCCTTTTTCCGGGCCAGCAGGGCGGAGGAGGGGCCTCCGTCCAGGTTATACAGCCATTCCAGCTCGAAGTACTTCTGGAAGAATTCGTTGATTCTGTGCAGGCTCAGCCCCGGGCCGCCCTCTTTGGTTACGGAAAGAATCAGATAATTATTCCGATCCACCCGGCCGATGACGGTGCGCTGCGCCCTTTTGGCGGCAAACTCCCAGTCCTCCGGGGTCAGGATTTCCCCGTTCAGCTGCATGGGGCACAGCTCCCGGAAGCTCCAGGTCTGGAGGGGACCCGCGGCCAGCACCTCAACCGGGTCCGCGCCCACGTACATATGCAGCCCGTCCGCCTCCAGCGTCAGGCCGGAATAGGGGATCAGCTCCAGGCTCCGGAACACGGTGCCGTCCGTCACCGTCAGACTGCCCCAGGGGGTGTAGTAATAGTCAGAAACTTCCCCGAAGTAGTTCTCCGGCACGTCCGGATACTGGGGGCTCCAGAATCCGCTGCCGTTGATCACCAGGGCCGCCTCCGGAATCTGCTCCGCGATCTTCTTGGGCTTCTGGAGGTTCTTTCCCCAGACGGCGGTGGCCTTCCTGATCTGGCGGGCGGGATCCTGAACCCAGATCTTGGTCAGATAGCAGCGAACCTTGCTCAGCAGGAAGGTTTCCACGGTGTATTTCAGGGTGTCGGACTGATAGGACCGGTAGGCCTTGTGCTTAAAGCTTTCATAGGTCCGGGGCGGAAAGACCTCCTCGCCCAGGGCGGCCAGCGGAAGCATCAGCAGGCACAGAAACAGGCAGAAGAATTTTTTCATGGACGGCTCCTTTCGCGATCGTCGTTACCGCGTTGGCTTCGCCGGACGGCTCGCCACCTGCGGACTCCTGTAGCATGGGAGCTGTTACCCAAATCAGAGATTTGGACGGCTCCTCATGCGATCGTCGTTACCGCGCTGCCGGCGCGAAGCGCTCGGCATTTGCGGACTCCTGTGGCGTGGGAGCCGTTACCCAAATCAGAGATTTGGACGGCTCCTCATGCGATCGTCGTTACCGCATTGGCTTCGCTTGGCAGCTCGCCACCTGCGGACTCCTGTAGCATGGGAGCCGTTACCCAAATCAGAGATTTGGACGGCTCCTCATTGCCTCAGCCCAGATGGCGCATTCCATCCTTTTTTTGAACAGCTCGCAGCCGGTTTTGTAAACGCCCCGGACGGAGCCGGTGGCGTGGTACGCGTTGGCGGCGCAGCCGCCGGAGCAGTACAGCCGGGCCCAGCAGCTTCTGCATTCCTCCCGGGCATATACGTTGCAGGCGGCAAAATCCGCCTGGACCGCAGCGTTGTCCACGCCCTTCCAGATATCGCCCAGCTTGAATTTCTCTTCTCCCACAAACTGATGGCAGGGATACAGGTCGCCCCAGGGGGTCACGGCCATATATTCCGTGCCGGAGCCGCAGCCGGAGATCCGCTTATAGACGCAGGGGCCGCCGGAAAGATCGATCATATAGTGATAGAAGGTGAAGGGACGGCCTTCCTGCCGCCGGCGGACCAGCAGCCGGGCCAGCTCTTCATACTGGGCCATGACGATGGGCAGATCCGCCTCCGTCAGCGCGGAGGGATCGTCCGCCGCGCAGACCACCGGCTCCATGCTCAGCTCGTTGAAGCCCAGATCCAGCATCACCTGGATATCCTTCAGAAAATCCGGGTTATAGTGGGTGAAGGTGCCCCGCATATAATAGTTTTTGCCGCCCCGGGCCTCCACCAGCTTCTGAAACTTCGGCACGATGCGCTCCCAGGAGCCGTTTCCGGCATAATCCACCCGGAACCGGTCGTGGACTTCCTTCCGGCCGTCCAGGCTCAGCACCACGTTGGCGCATTCCCGGTTGGCAAATTCGATCACGTCGTCATCGATCAGCATGCCGTTGGTGGTCAGGGTGAAGCGGAAGCGCTTGCCGTGCTCCTTTTCCACGGAGCGGGCGTAGGCCACCAGCTGCCGGACCACGTCGAAATTCATCAGGGGCTCCCCGCCAAAGAAATCCACCTCCAGATTCCTTCGGCTGCCGGAGTGGGCGATGAGAAAATCCAGGGCCTGCCTGCCTACCTCGAAGGACATGAGGGCCCGGTCCCCGTGATATTTTCCCTGGCTGGCGAAGCAGTAGGAGCAGTTCAGGTTGCAGCTGTGGGCCACGTGGAGACACAGGGCCTTGACCACCCCGGAGGTCTTCCGCTTCAGGGCGCCGGCCATGGGCTCGAAGGTATCCGGGGAAAAGAGGCGTCCCGCCTCCTTCAGGGCGGTGATCTCGTCGTAGCAGACGGCCAGCTCCTCCGGCGTCACATCCTCCCGATGGCCGTATTTCTCCGCCATGGCGGCCAGGATCGCGTCCCGGGGCTCCGTTTCGTACAGGGCGATCATGTCATAGGCGATCTCATCCACCAGATGAACCCCGCCGGAGCAAACGTCCAGCACGATGTTCAGCCCGTCCATTTTGTATTGATGAATCATGGAAACTCCTTTGCTTTTCCGAGGGGGGAATGAATGAAAAATGCCGCCACGCGGGCGGCATTTTTCAAAGCGGTGTTTATTCCGCGTCAGCCTGGTTTTCGCACTGCTGATTGGCGATGCCGCAGCTGGTTTTGCAGGCGGACTGGCAGGACGTCTGGCATTCGCCGCATCCGCCGTTCTTCGCGCTTTCGCACAGATCCCGGGTATTCAGCGTCTGAATGTGTTCCATGGGAAAACCTCCCCCGTTCTTACAGATTTCGGTGGAATTCTACCATAGGAAGACGGAGAAGTCAAATCCTGTTTTCCGATGGAAGCCGGGTTCCTGTCCCCCGGGGCGAAGGAGGGCCCGGGGCGCATGCCCCTGTTTTCCGACGGAAAAGAGAAGGCGGCAGGGGTTCATGCGCCCGCTTTTTCGATTGAAGCGGGGGCCAAAGGGGAGTACAATGGAGAAAAGAAGGGGGCTGAGGGAATGGACGCTGTGAAGAAGGCCAGAGCGCTGCTGGAGGAGGTCACGCCGCTGAAAAGCGACTGCGGCCGGGTCTGCGGAGCCCGGTGCTGCGCGTCCCTGGAGGGAGAGGAGACGGGGATGCTGCTGTTTCCCGGCGAGGAGGATCTGTATGAGGACGCGGAGGGCTGGAAGCTTCTGCCGGCCGGGCGGGAGATGCTCCTGATCTGCCCGGGAACCTGCCGTCGGGAAGAGCGTCCCCTGGCCTGCCGGATGTTCCCCCTGCTGCCTATGCCTGGGGAGGAGGGGACCGTGACGGTTCGGGTGGATGAGCGGTCCCGGGGGGTATGCCCCCTGGCGAAGCACGGAAAGCGGGGAATGGATCCCGCCTTCACGGAGGCGGTTCGGGCAGCCGGGGAAGCGCTGCTGGCCGATCCGGATCAGCGGGCCTTCCTGGAAAGGCTCCGGGCGGAGCAGGAGGAGCTGAAGCAGCTGCGAATCCTGCTGGGGGCGGCACGCTGAAAAAAGGCCGGGGAGGAACTGGCTTTTGCCGGAGATCGGCAGAGAACTGCTCTTGGTCCGATCCGCAAACGGACCGGCCGGGGCTTGCCCGGCAAAGGGATTTCCCGGTCACATTTGGAAAAGGTTTCACCTTTTTTACATTGACAAAGCCTGCCGCTCGGCATAAGATCATCGCTGTGTCTTATGATGGATGAGAGCGGGCCGCTCCGGAAAGGCGCCGGGGCCCGCTCCCGAATGGAAAGGAAAAGTGTTTCATGAATCTGAGTCAGTTGAAGCCCGGTCAGTCCGCCCGCATCGGAAGCATCGGCGGGGAAGGCGCGCTGCGCCAGCATTTTCTGGATATGGGCGTGATCCCCGGCGCTGAGGTCACCGTCACGAAGCTGGCGCCCCTGGGGGACCCGATGGAGCTTCGGATCCACGGATATGAGCTGACCCTGCGGCTGGCGGACGCGGAGAATATTTCGGTGCTGGCGCTTGAAAAGGCGCCGGAGGCGCAGGGCCGGCAGCGGGAATGGAAGAAAACGGAGCATCCCGGCCTGGGGGAGGAGGGCAAATTCCACCCCAAGGGTTCGGGGGATCCGCTGCCGGAGGGGACCACCCTGACCTTTGCCCTGGTGGGCAATCAGAACAGCGGAAA
>CAZMFY010000179.1:0-5468 GCA_964565635.1 uncultured Oscillospiraceae bacterium | reverse complement strand
CCAGCTGAGTGCAACCCACTAAACTCAAATTGTCCTTGACATGGGGTACACTTTAGAAATTGTTTTTGGTACCGCTGGTGTGGATGGGTTACCTGGACTTTTTCAGTGGTCTCGGACGGTCCTTTTCGTTCCACTTTAAACACGCGCATGCGGTTCTGTACTGCATTCACGTGCTGTTTTCAGGCCCTTTAGCAGGCTTTTCCCCTGCGCGGATTTATGGTATGATTTCTCCGGTCGATTATGACCGGGAAAGAAAGGCTGTCCACCCACGCAGGCGGCGCAGGATTTCCCGGAGCGCAAAAGGAGAAAAGACATGACAGACTCGAAAACAGTCTGGGTGACGGGGGCTTCCAGCGGGCTGGGGCTGCATACGGCCCTGGCCCTTCGGGACGCGGGCTGGACGGTCATCGCCGGCGCCAGAAGCTTTTCCGCCCCCTGCCTCAAGGACGGCATGCATCAGCTGCCCCTGGACGTGACGGATGAGGACAGCATACAGGCCTTCTGCGAAAAGGCCCTGGAGATCTCCCCCCGGGTCACGGCGGTGGTTCAGTGCGCGGGCATCCTGGTGCTGGGCTCCTGTGAGGAAACCTCCCCGGAGGAATTCGCCCGGGTGATGAACACCAACTTTCTCGGCATGGTCCGGATGAACCGGCATGTCCTGCCTATCCTGCGGGCGCAGCAGGAGGGCAGAATCGTCCTGTTCTCCTCCATCAACGGGCTGATGGGGATTCCCTTTCAGAACGCCTATACCGCCAGCAAGCACGCCATCGAGGGCTACGCGGAAGGCCTGCAGCTGGAGGTTCGGCCCTTCGGCATTCAGATCACGCTGGTGGAGCCGGGGGATCATCGCAGCGGGAGCGGCAAATACCGCACTCACGCCGCCGGCGCGGTTCCGGATTCCCCCTATGCGGAGGCCTATGCCCGCGCCACCGCGAAAATTCACCACGACGAGACTCACGGAAGCGATCCGGACGCCCTGGGCCGGAAGATCGCCCGCATGCTGGAAAAGCGGCGGATGCCCTTCCGCAAAAGGATCGCCAGCCCGGATCAGCATCTGGCGGTATACCTGCACCGGTTCCTGCCGGCCCGGTGGAATGAGGCCATTCTCCGGAGCTATTATCTAGGGAACAGGAACCGGGGCGCATAACAAAGTACTCCATTGTCAAGGACAATTTTGATTCGGTGGAACGAAAAGGACCGTCCCTCCGTTCCAGAACGAAAAGGACCGTCCCTCCGTTCCATAAAAGGGCCGCGCTTTCATGCGCGGCCCTATTTCAATATTCTCCGGCGGATATTCATTCCTCCGTCTTCGCAAAATACAGGATGACTTCCTGACCGGTTGAATCAATCACCGTGGACAGCTGACCGTTATCATTCAGCACGAGGGTCATTTCAGTTCCGGCGCTGAGCCTGAACTTCAGCTGACCATCCTGGAATGCGGTGGGATCGGTCTCTGTCATACCGTCAAAATCAATGGTTGCCTGACCCGGCTCAATCGCGAGGGAAAAGGACATTCCCAACTTTTCACCAGGCAGCATCACGCCCATCGTTTCAGCCTGGGCCAGCGTCCAGTAGCCAAGGAAATCCTCCTCGCCTTCCGCGGCGACTGGCTGAATTGCGGGGACGGAAGCGGCTTCAGGATCCTGGGAGAAGCTCATGACGTCGTATTCATGATAGATATTCAGCCGGTCTCCCTCCAGAACAGGCTTTGTTTCAAGCCCACTCTCTTCCGTGATCGTAATCTGATTGCCATCGGCAACCCACACAGCAGTGAGATCTTCGGTTGTCCCCTTGTAGTATGACAGCAGCTGGGCAGAGCCATCCTCGTTTAACACGATGGAAGCGGACATATCAAGCGCGGAAGGATTCTGAGACTGGCCTTCGTAGATCACCTCAACCAGATACCAGGTGCCGGTCAAAGTGGATTCCGCGGCAGCGAGAACCATCGCGAACAGCATCAGCGCTGCCAGCATAAGGGAAACGAGC
Organism: uncultured Oscillospiraceae bacterium; assembly: GCA_964565635.1. GTDB lineage: Bacteria > Bacillota > Clostridia > Christensenellales > Aristaeellaceae > Aristaeella. The sequence continues at coordinate 3,482 of CAZMFY010000179.1, read as the reverse complement.
CTCTTCAATTTCGGTTTCCTCCTTGTGACTCTTTTTTTTCGTTCGCATTTTTCTATCCGGCAGTCAGAACCTCTTCGGACATATCCGTGCTCCGTTTCTCTCTAAGCAGGAAAATCAGGCCGCACTCCACCGGGCTTCTGACGGCAGTTTATCATAATAAAGAAGCAAAGACAAGAGGACTTTCGTTCCATGAAGGGCTCGTCGTATAATGGAATTAAACAATATCAAAGGGGCGAAGAGGCCATCTCTCCGTCCCTTTGTCCGCTTCTGGAAAGGCTGTTACCGGGTCATAATCTCCAGGATTTTGACATCCGTTTCCTTCATGCCTTCCCTTCCCAGCTCCCCAATATTCGCGATGGTGTTTTCGATTCCCTTGGAAAGAATCCCGTCCCCGCCGTAAAACTGGGAGCCCTTCAGATACATCTCCATGCCGAAGAGACCGCAGTCCAGCGCCGTGGAAATCTTGGCCGCGCAGGAGGGCTTCGCCCCGTCGCAGACAATGCCGCTGTCAATGGCCAGGGCATTTACCACCGTATGGGCGATCACATCCATATCATGGGTCTTCAGATAGGCGACGCCCGCCGCGGCCGCCGCTCCCGCAGTCATCGCTCCGCAATAGGCAGAAAGCTTTCCGATGGCGGTTTTCAGATGGATCGCACACAGGTTCGCCAGGGCCAGAGCCCGGTATATCTTCTCCTTCCCGACCTTCAGCTCCTCCCCGTATACCAGCACGGGCAGGGATACGGTCAGCCCCTGATTGCCGCTGCCCGAATTGATCACCACGGGCATCTCGCAGCCGCTCATCCGGGCGTCGCTTCCAGCCGCCGCCATCGCTCTGGCCCTGGTGCGCACATCGTTCCCACCGGTTTCCAGCAGAATCCTCCCGATGCCGGCGCCCCATCTGCCGCTCAGGCCTTCCCTGGCGATGGCGGTATTGCAGCTGATCTGGCGGTCCAGAACCTCCTGAATATCCCCGATGACCACGGTATCCGCAAAATCAAAGATGCGCACCATGCTGAGCAGGGATTCATCGGAGATCCCGTCACCGCCCTCCCGGGCCGATTCCGCGGAATATACCGTCTTGCCGTTACGGGTGATCCGGGAGATCCCCGTATGGGTTCCGTTCAGCCGGGCGCAGGCTTCCTCCTCTCCCCGGCGAACCGTAACGCTGATATCCAGAATATCGCAGTTTTCCATCAGCGTGACCGAGATGGGTACTTGATTCAGGAACGCCTGGATCTCCTCCCGCTGGGAGGGCGTAATCCGGTCAATCACCATCAGTCCCGCCTGCTCATCCCCCGCCACGATCCCAGCCGCAGCGGCCGCCGGAATGCCCCGGAGCCCATTTGTGTTGGGTACGACGACGCTTTTCACGTTCTTGATAATATTGCCGCTTGCCTGAACCTGAACGGCATCCGGCATCTCCCCCAGCGCCGCACGGGCCCTGGCGGCGCAATAGGCCAGGGCAATGGGCTCCGTGCAGCCCGTCGCCATCTGCAGTTCATCCTGCAGGATACGACAACAGGCCTGATAAATCGGACTGCTCTGTTCCATGGATTGCTCCCCCGTATCTCCCGCCACCTGCTCGGTATCCCCTGCTGCCTGCTCAGGCTCGGTATTTCTCTGCGATTTCGGAAATCCTGGCAATGGAGGCGAAGGGCACGCTGCCGGGCAGCGTACAGTCACTGCCCAGAATGAACCGTCCGCCCGCCGCCTCCCGGATGGCTGAAAGCACCTCCCGCTCCAGCGCGGCTTCGTCTCCGTCGATCAGACCCCCGTGCTTATTGTTAATTCCCCCGAGAATCACCTTGTCCGGGAAGAGCTGCCTGCCCTCGGAAATGGACACGCCGCTTTCCTCCACACCCCAGTTGACAATATCACAGGGATAGCTCAGATACCGCTGCAGGCGGACCTTCGGCTTGCACATGTGCAGCACCACGAACCGCGCTCCCGCGGTATAGGCGGCCTCCAGCACCATTTTGTCCAGCGGCGCAATATACCGTTCGAATTCCTCATCGGTGAACCCATCGCTCTCGCCCCCGAGGCCCGCGTAGAAGATACCCTCCGCCCCGGCCCGGACAAATTCCTCCGCCATCACGCAGAGGGTATCCGCAATTCGCCTGTATCCCTCCTCCACCGCCTCCGGATCCATCCGCAGGTGATAGAGCTGGGCATACCGGCCGATGACATTGTATTTCTGAACCCCCAGCAGCGTATGGGACGCGGAGGCTACAACTCCGTGCAGGGTTGCCAGAACCGGTGCCTCCCGCCATCCCTCCACCACCCGGCTAATGATATCCGCCTGGGCTCTGATAAAAGAGGCGTTTCTGTCCCAGCTCCGAACCTTCCGCCAGTCCCCCGCCGCGCTGATGGTATGATCGCAGGGATAAAGATTCTCCGTCATAACCTTGCACAGGTCCGGTCTGGCCTCCCTGAAATAGCGCAGGTGCATCTCTACTGCCGGGGTTCCGTAAAAATAATCCTCCGGAAAATGCATCCAGAACCCCGTGGGCACCCGGTCCGGCTTTTCGCCCCGCAGCACCGCCATTACCCGTTCTCTGCTATTCATCTTCTTGATCCTTCCCGCTCAGGCGTGTCCGCCCAGATACGAATTCAGAATATCCTGACTGTTCAAAAGCTCCTGTCCGGGGCCCTCGGTGGTGATATGCCCGTTCTTCAGCACATAGCCCCGGCTGGCAATGGACAGCGCCATCACCGCATTCTGCTCTACCAGCAGGATCGTTACTCCCTGGTCCCGGATCTGCTGAATCAGCTCAAAGATCTTTTCCGTCAGCAACGGTGAAAGCCCCAGGGAGGGCTCGTCCAGCATCAGCAGCCTGGGATTGCTCATCAGTGCTCGGCCGATGGCCAGCATCTGCTGTTCCCCGCCGGACAGGGTTCCCGCCATCTGCTCCTTTCTCTCCGCCAGCCGGGGAAAAAGGCCATAGACCCGGTCATAGGAGCCAGCCCATTCCTGCTTCGGACGGGTATATGCGCCCATCTTCAGGTTCTCCCGCACGGACATCCGGGGAAATACATGCCGCCCCTCCGGGCACAGAACGATCCCTCTGCGCACCAGCCTGTCCGACCTGATTCCTTCGATATGCTCTCCCCGGTACAGAATGCTTCCGCTGTGGTGCGGGATTCCTCCGGCCAGGGTTTTCAGCAGCGTGGATTTCCCCGCCCCATTGGATCCGATCAGCGCCACGATCTCGCTCTCCCCCACCTCCAGGCTGATGTCCCAGATCGCGTGCAGGTTGCCATAAAACGTATTGAGATTCTCAACCTTCAGCAGCATTCCGCGTCGCTCCTTTTCCGATATACGCCTCGATGACCTTCGGATCCCGCTGTACCACCGCGGGAATTCCCTCGGAGATCTCCCGGCCGTAATCCATGACGTAGATGTAGTCGGAGATGCTCATGACCAGGCTCATGTCGTGCTCAATCAGCAGCACACTGTAGCCTTTTCCCGGCAGGGAGGA
>CAZMFY010000178.1:0-5486 GCA_964565635.1 uncultured Oscillospiraceae bacterium | reverse complement strand
ACCGTCAGCAGCAGGCAGAAGATCAGCAGCAGCAGTACGATGACCGCGCCTAGAATCGTCCCCACCAGACTCCAGAAGGGGTACGCCAGCGTGATTCCCACCGCGCCGCCGCTGGCCTTCAGGGTAATGCTCTGCAGATACCCCTGAAGGATCACGCCGCCCCAGCTGCCGTCTGAGCGGGCAGCCAGGCCGGCCAGATATTCCGTGCTTCCGATCCGGGTCACCAGCACGATGAAGGTACACAGCGCCAAATAGGCCAGCGATCCGTATACAAAGGGTTTCACCGGCGCCTTCCGCTGACTGGACCATATCACCAGCACCCCGGCCCAGACGGGCAGCACCGGCAGAAGCACCGCCAGTCCTCCTGTCAGTCCGTAGCAGACCTGCCGCAGGGCATCAAAAACATTCCCGGTCATGCGCAGTTCCACCGCCAGGAATATCATCACCCCCAGGGCGATCAGCATAAGCCCGCTGACATACCGCAGGGCCAGGGTGTCCGCCGAATAAACCGGCTGACGGTTGCGACCTTGAGCCATCCAATTCCTCCGTCTTTCATTCCATGACAATCACGCTGGTCAGCACGCCCTCCGAATCTCCGTGCAGCACCAGTCGGTTTTCTCCAAAGGTATAGTAGTCCCGGACGCCGGGTACCGTACGGTTGGCTTCCGCGGTCTCCCCGTCCATATCCACGGTATGTTCCGGCTCTCCCAGCAGCCGCTGCCAGGCCGTCCGGGAGGTTTCCCCCACCGTCAGTCCGTAAAAGCTGCCCAGGTCCAGCCTGATCCCGTCCACCACGCTGTAATCCCAGCTTTCGCTGAGATAATCCGTCATCAGGAATACGTCCCGGAAGGCCGCTCCCTCCAGGGAGAAAAGCCGGCCCGACTGATAGACGTCCGGATCCGTCAGCAGGTGCCACCGGTCCGTCAGCGCCTGTACGCTGTCCCCCAGCGCAGCCGGAACCCCCGGAATCCTGCCTTCCGCCACCGCGTTCCGAATCCGGGCTGCCGTTTCCCCGCGCTCCTCCTCCGACAGATCCTCCGGGGAAAGGATCCGGTCCCGCAGCCCCATGTCCGCCAGGATCCCGTCTTCCGCCGTGTTCAGCCATTCCCGCACCGTCTGCCAGGGGATCAGCACGTCCCCCGCCCGATCTTTCAGGGTGCTGAGCTGATGGACGTCATACATCCATACAATCCCCCGCTCCATCAGCCGGAACCGCTCCGGCAGGGGCGTCACCTGGCTGTTCAGCAAATGCGCGCTCAGCGCCGGCGCCACTTCCTCTTCCAGATAGGCCTCCACCCGTTCCCCGGCCGCCTCCGGATCCGTAAAGATCTCCTTCAGGGAAATCTCATGCCCGTCCCGCAGGTCGATATTTCCTCCCGTCCATACATGGGTGGACCGCAGCGTCGCCACAGCCCCCTCCGCGGATATCGCAAAGGAAAAGACCGGACCCAGCAGCGTTCCCTGCCAGGCAACCGTCAGCTTTCCGCCGGAGATCAGCTGGCTGATTCTGGTCACATACGCCCGAATGTCCCCGTCCGCCAGAATCCGGTCATTCACCGACTGCCGCAGCGGTTCCGGCAGGGTTCCTTCCTTCAGCGCTGGATAGGTCACAGTGCTCTCTCCCAGCGTCAGGCCCTTCTCTTCCAGCCACTCCGGAGAATATTCCTCCGGCCGCTCTCCCTGAGCGGATGCCGGCATGTCAGACGCCGTCTCAGCCGTGGGCTCCTCCGCCAGGGCGGACTGAATCCCTGTTCCTTCCTGTGCGGTCCAGGCCATCATGTTCCACAAGAAAAGCGCCGACAGAGCGGCGCATAAGATGATTCGAATCTTCATGCGGCAACCCTCCGTAACCCGGATATTTTACCGCATTTTTACATTTTTATCAAGTTTTTATCTTTTCTTCGTTCTTAATTTGTAATATTTGGCCCCGAATGTCTCCGTCTCCTCCGGGGGCGGCGGTTCATCCCCTGATCCCGGATGCGCTCCTGTATACGGAAGCGCCCCGGACCAGGGTTTCCAGGACATTGCACTCCGCGTCCAGCAGCACGATATCCGCATCCTTTCCCGGCGTCAGGGATCCCTTTCGATCCGCCAGCCCCGCAGAGGCCGCCGCGTTCAGGGACGCGCACCGGACCGCCTCGTGCAGCGGGATTTTTCCGTAATCCCTGAGGTTGCGCACCGCCTGATTCATCTTCAGCACGCTTCCGGCGATGGTACCGTCCTTCAGGCGGCATTCAATTCCCTTCAGCACAAAGGTCTGTCCGCCGTTGTCATACGCTCCGTCCGGCATTCCGGCCGCCCGCAGGGCATCCGTAATCAGCACCAGCCGGTCCCCCTTCAGCCGGGTCAGCATGGGAAAGATCCCCGGATGCACATGGAAACCGTCCGCGATCAGCTCCGCGAAAACCTCCGTATTCAGGGCTGCCCCCACCGTCCCCGGCGCCCGATGCGCCAGCGGCGACATGGCGTTGAAAAGATGAGTACAGCGGGTGACGCCTGCGTCGACGGCTTCCACAGCCTGCTCAAAGGTGGCGCAGGTATGGCCCATGGACAGGGCGATATCCGTCTCCCGCCTCAGGGTTTGGATAAACGCCATCCCCCCGGGCATCTCCGGCGCAAAGGTGATGACCCGGATGACGTCCTTCCAGGGAAGAACCGGCTCCGCGCTCGGCGGCAGAATATAGTCCTCGTTCTGGGCGCCTTTCCTGGCAGGATTCACAAAGGGGCCTTCCAGATGTATTCCGGCAATCTCCGCCCCATGAAAATCCCGCGTCCGGCTCTCCGCCATCGCCTCCCGGACGTGGCCGCAAAGGCTTTCCAGGGTATCCCAGGCGACGGTCAGGCTGGTGGGTAGAAAACAGGTGACCCCGTTTTCCGGCAGCCTCCGGGCCATGTACCGAAGATCCTCCGGCCGGTCATCCGACACGTCCACTCCTCCGTAGCCGTGGATATGAACGTCCACAAACCCCGGCGAAACGAAAGCGCCCCCTGCATCCAGCACTTCCTCCGCCTGAGACGCCGCTTCCGGTTCCCGGATGCCGATGATCGTCTCATCATACAGCAGCGCTTTGTTCCTCAAAAGCCCGTTCTCCATGACCAGGCATCCATTGACAATCGCTTTCATAATTTTCCTTTCGGCCCGGGGCTGTGCGCATCCCGGCCGCCTCCTGTCTATTCAGAACCCCTATTCCACGGTGAACAGCTGAATGGATCTGGAGAGGGCTGACAGAGAGCCGCTGAGGCTCCGGGGCACGGTCATCACGAAAAGCCCTTCCCCCTCCGCCTGTACGTAAACCCGGACGGAACTTCCGTCCTCCATCCGCACGGAGGACCGGCCGAAAAGCGTAGGGCCCGCCGTACCGCTGAAGGTATAGTCCCCTTTCCCCATCAGCTCCAGCGCCTCCGCCGGATAGATGCTCTGAAGCCGGATGGTCTGTCCGTCTCCCGTCTGCCACAGCAGGGTCAGAATCCGACCCACCTTCCCGTCCCAGGCCGCATCCCCGGACTCTCCGGACACAAAGCTCAGCCCGCTTCCGCTCATGAAGCTCATAAAAGGCCCCGGATACGTCCCGGCCAGCCCCCGCAGATCCGCTTCCCTGTCGATCGTCATCCCCGGGGAAGCCGTCAGCTGCGGCTGTTCCCTGACCGCCGTTCTTCTGCCTGGCTGGGGCTGAGCAATAATCAGGGTAAAGTACAGCACCGTCAGCGCACCCGCCGCAAGCAGAAGCCCCAGGAGCCTGCCTGCCCATTTCTTCCATTCCGCCTTTTTCATCGTCGATCCGTCTCCTGTGTCATGATCCAATCTTATCACGGTTCCCGCTTCTTTGTCCAGACGGCCGGCCCGTGATTCCCGCGGACGCGCGTCCCTCCGATAAACCGCCCAAAGATACTGCCCGGCCCCCCATAATTCACGCGGGCCGGCACCCCGGCAGCCCCGCCTGAACCATCCGACAGGCCACGATCGAATATAATCCAAGGCTGGACAAAAGTCATGGCTGCATGGTATGATGGCGGCGAAGAAACAGGAGGCGAATTAAAAATGAACAGTCTTACCGCCGAAACCATCAGCCCCGGAATCCACAAGGACATGAGCTTTACCCAGAATCGGGAGCTCAGCTGGCTGAAGTTTAACGAGCGTGTGATGGCCCAAGCCCTGGATCCGGATCTTCCGCTGATGGAACGGCTTCGCTTCGTCGCCATCTTCACCAGCAACCTGGATGAGTTTTTTATGGTTCGGGTTGGCAGCCTGATGGATATGGACATGCTGGCGCCGAATGAGCGGGACAATAAATCCGGCATGACACCCCGGGAGCAGGTCAGCGCCATCTGCCAGGAAGCGCGGGAGCTGGTCGCCAGGCGGGATGAGATCTTCCGCGGGCTTTCCGCGGAGCTGTCCCAGGCCGGCGTGACGGAACTGTCCTATGAGGAGCTCACCTCAGGCCAGAAGGATTTTGTCCAGGAATATTATAAGGAAAATATCCGTCCCCTGCTTTCTCCCCAGGTCATAGACCGCAGTCACCCCTTCCCTCATCTGCAGAACAAGGCTCTTTATGCCGCGGCGCTGCTGACTCCTGCCGGAAAGGCCGCCGCTGGAAGCAGTAAGGAGAAGGAGAAGGAAAAGGAAAAGGAAAAAGAGAAAGGCAAAACGGCTGCTCCCAAAGCTCAGACCCTACTGGGGATCGTGGATGTTCCCCAGAGCATCCCGGGGATTATTCAGGTCCCGGGCGACGGAATTACCTTTATCCGAACGGAGAACGTCATTCTGGGCAACCTGAAAAAGATTTTTAAAATCTATGAACTGACGGAAAAAGCCGTGATCTCCATCACGCGGAATGCGGATATTACGCTGAGCGAAGAGCTGTTCGAGGAGCAGGATGATAACAGCGGTCCGGATTTCCTGCACGAGATGCAGGCCCTGCTGAAGAAACGGACCCGTCTGGCCCCGGTTCGGCTGGAACTGGAAGGAAAAGCGCCGAAGCTGACAAAGCTGCTGAGCGGATATCTGAAGCTCGGGCCGGAGTTTGTTTTCCATAGCGAATGCCCGCTGAAGTTTGGATACATGGATCAGCTGGAGCATGTGCCGTCCCGCCTGTTCTATAAGCCTTATACCCCCGTATATCCGGACTATCTGGATCCGGACCGCCCCGTCTGGGAGCAGGTTGCCCAGAAGGATGTGCTGCTGTTCTATCCCTATCAGAGCATGCAGCCCTTCCTGGATCTGCTGCGCCAGAGCGCCAGGGATCCGAACGTGGTTTCCATCCGGATCACCATCTACCGCATGGCCCGGAATTCCATTATCGCCAAAACCCTGTGCGACGCGGCGGAGAACGGCAAGGAAGTCACCGTGCTGATGGAGCTTCGCGCGCGCTTTGACGAGCAGAACAACATCGACTGGGCCCGGGCCTGTTTCCCCCTTTACACCGCCTCGATTTTCCTGTATGATAGACGCATCACGACCCCGGAGGTGATCCCGATGCGCAAGAAGC
>CAZMFY010000177.1:0-5492 GCA_964565635.1 uncultured Oscillospiraceae bacterium | reverse complement strand
ATATTGAGGACCTTCTTTTCCGCTCGGCCAATCAATTTCTTAATCAAGATACGATGGCGTGGTATTCAGGAAAGAGTGTATTGATCACAGGTGGTGGCGGATCTATTGGATCGGAGCTTGCTCGTCAGATCGCAAGATGCAAGCCAAAGAGGCTGGTCATTCTTGATGTATATGAGAATGGTGCATATGACGTCCAGCAGGAACTGCGGATCAAATATGGAAATGAATTGAATCTCCGTATTGAAATTGCCAGCGTATGTGATGCGGAACAGATTGACAAGATCTTTCGCGAGCATACGCCTGATATTGTCCTGCATGCGGCGGCGCACAAGCATGTGCCTCTGATGGAGAGGAATGTCATCGAGTCTGTAAAGAACAATGTATTCGGAACCCTGAATGTTGTGGAAGCATGCGAGAAATATGGCGTAAAACGCTTTATTATGGTCAGCACCGATAAAGCGGTCAATCCTACCAATGTCATGGGCGCGACCAAACGCATGTGTGAGATGATTGTGCAGAGCAGAAGCGGAAAGAAGACAAGCTTCAGCGCAACACGGTTTGGCAACGTGCTGGGAAGCAATGGGTCAGTCATTCCGCTTTTCAAGCGGCAGATAGCCAATGGCGGCCCGATCACAATCACGGATAAGCGGATTGTCCGTTACTTCATGACGATTCCGGAGGCCTGTCAGCTTGTGATGACCAGTGGAGCGATGGCAAGCAATGGGGAACTGTATGTGCTCGATATGGGCAACCCTGTGAAGATTCTTGATCTGGCGGAAAATATGGTAAGACTGAGTGGATTGGAGCCATACAAAGATATTCAGATTATTGAAACCGGTCTGCGGCCAGGGGAGAAGCTGTATGAGGAACTGCTGATCAAGACGGAGGAACTGGATAAGACCGATAATGATATGATCTTTGTTGAACGGGATAAGCCGCTAAGCGAAGATGAGATAAAAGCCAAGCTGGAAATACTGAAAGCGGCTTTGCAATCCAACAGCAACCGGGTTGTCAAAAAGGCACTTATGGAAGTTGTTCCTACATATCACACACCGGAAGAAGTTAATAAAAACGCGATTGAAGCGGAGGAGATGCGGCTGGCGGCGGGCGCGTAACATGAATTGTCGTCACAATGAACATATACAAAGAGTATATGAAGCGGGAGCAGGGAACATGAGAAGACTGGCGATAATAATATTTGCTGCCATTTTATGTATCAGCTGTGCTGCTGAGGCTGGTGGTTTTGATGACGCTTTTCATCAGGCGGCGAAAGAAGCCGGGAAAACAACCACTACACTAGTGGAACGGATTGACCTTTCGGAATTTGAGAACCACTTTGGCCTGCAGCTGAGTGCTGAGGAAGAAACACTGGTTCGGATTGCTCTGATGGCCTACAGCAACGGAGCCATACTTGAACATCCTATCGGCATTAACAGTACCGTGTTGGCCAGTATTGAAGAAGACCCGTATGTCGGGAATAGGAACAGCGGCAAATTTCATTATTCCTGGTGCTCTTCTGTTTCGGATATGAAAGAAAAGAACAAGGTTACATTCCATTCCAGAGAAGAAGCGATTGCTGAGGAGTATGTGCCGTGCAAGAAATGTAATCCATAAGTGTTTTATTGGCTTCTTCGGATAGAATGGGAATGGTCGGTTCACTGAAAAGTTTGGATGCTTCATGATACTGGAATTATTGTAGACAGGGAGAATCATCTAATGGCGGAACACCATGAGCTGGACAGGAATCCGATTCCACGGGATAAAGCACCATTGTTTGTAAATGAGCCCTGGCTGGCAGATAGGTCCTACGGATGGATAGAGAAATGGAGCGCGGAGCCGGAAATGGAGAAAGATAACATCAGAGTTTATGTGCCGCTGGATATCAATGCGGAAGCGATTATGAGACGGCTGAGAAGCGTTATTGATCATTATGGGGAAGCGAATGAAGACAATGAAAGCCCCTTCAGCTATGATGTGGATCAGCTGATCAGCCAGATTGAGATTTATGATCAGGCACAGCTTTCCGGGAACGGTGAGCGGGGAACGGGTGAAAACGGATCCCGGCACAGCGTGGAAGCGGTGAAGCTGGTCAAGAGATTTGTGGACGAGCTGGTTATGATTCCGGACGGATGTGCGGAGTTGTTTCCCTTTCAGACCGTGGACAGGCTGTGCGAGGAATATGGAGTGGACTGCGATCGGTACTGGAGATAAAGTGGAATGACAGACTGGTGAGTAAAAATAACAATATAGATGCTTATATGTTATCATTGAGATATAACGTATGTTTTATTCAGCTATTCTTCAATATGACTATATAATAATGGGTTGAGTAATCAGGAGAACTATCAATGGCGAAAATAGGAGTAATTGGAACCGGGACTTGGGGTACAGCTCTTGGTAGAATGCTTTGCATGTATGGTCATTCAATTGTTATGTGGTCTGCTATTCCACGCGAAGTTGAGGATCTGAAAAATAATAGAATTCATAAAAACCTACCGGGAATGATAATTCCTGATACAATTCTATTTGATAATAGTATTGAAGCAGTTTGCAACGATAAAGATATAGTTTTGTTTGCCGTACCATCTGTTTATGTTCGTTCAACAGCACACCTTGCTTCGAAGTTTATTCCAAAGGGCCAGATTATTGTTGATGTGGCAAAAGGCATAGAACCGGATACTCTCATGATGATGAGTGAGATTATCATGCAGGAGATCCCACAGGCAAAAGTAATTGCCCTTTCAGGTCCAACTCATGCTGAGGAGGTAGCAAAGGATCTTCCAACAACAATCGTGGCAGCACACGAGGACGTGGCTGTAGCTGAGATCGCACAGAAAATCTTCACGAATGCAATTATGCGAGTTTATACGAATACAGATACAAAGGGTGTAGAACTATGTGGAGCACTAAAGAACATAATTGCGCTTGCTTCTGGTATTTCAGCGGGGCTTGGGTATGGTGACAACACAAAAGCGGCTCTAATTACACGCGGACTGGCTGAGATAGAACGGCTTGGTATAAAGATGGGATGTTTGCAAGAAACATTCTCCGGACTTGCCGGAATGGGAGATCTGATTGTTACAGCAACCAGCAAACACAGCCGTAATAACCGGTGTGGTTATTTGATTGGGCAAGGATATGAACCGGCTGAGGCAGTGAAGCAAGTCGGCATGGTTGTCGAAGGTATATATGCGCTTCCAGCTGCAAGGGCATTGGCAGAGAAGTACAATGTTGAGATGCCGATCACTGCCGCTGTTGATGCAATTATTAATCATGGAGCAGACCCTAAGAATGCTGTCCACGAGTTAATGGGGCGTGACAGTAAGACAGAACTGCCAAAACCAATTGTTGACTTAAACTATGAGTCGGCAGTCATTAAAAACGCAACCTTGCGAGTAAAAGGAGATCAGACAATGAAAAGAGTCATTACTTATGGAACCTTCGACCTTCTCCATTACGGACACATTAATCTTCTTCGGCGGGCAAAAGCACTTGGAGATTATCTGATTGTAGTTATCTCTTCAGATGAATTCAACTGGAATGAGAAGCATAAGAAGTGTTATTTCACCTATGAGCAGCGCAAAGCTCTGGTAGAAGCTATCCGTTATGTGGATCTTGTCATCCCGGAGGAGAGCTGGAGTCAGAAAAGAACGGATATGCACGAATACCATATTGATACCTTTGTGATGGGTGATGATTGGAAGGGCAAGTTTGACTTCTTGAAAGAAGAGGGCGTTGAAGTGGTATATCTTCCTCGTACACCGGAAATTTCTAGTTCCCAGATTAAACATGATTTATATGATGCAGCAAGTATTGGCGAGAGTAAGACCAGCCATGACGAGATAAACACAGATCCGGAGTAAAATAGCACTATACTCGGAAGTATGGTCCTATGTTTGAAACAAAAGAAACACCATTAAGGGGGATCAGGATGGGCTCCACGGGCATTGAGCGGTTTATTGTTGAATATTGGGAGAAAAGAAAATGATAAACAGCATTCAGGAACAAACCTTGTTCACAACGATACGCATTGAAAGCACTGATGCCGCTGGAAAAGTAGTCAGTATTGGAACTGGATTCTTATTACAAAGGGCTGTCGGACAGGACAAATACAAAATCTATCTTGTATCAAACAAACATGTTCTTAATGCAGGAACTGGGTTTATTCTTAATTTTATCACTAAAGAGAATGGAACGCCTGTATTTAGTAAGCTCACACGGGTGGAGCATTCTGACATTGTGGGTAAGGTTTGTGGGCATCCAAATCCCAAAGTTGATGTAGCTGCAATCGAGTTGACGGGTATATTTATCAGTTTTTCTGATAGATTATATTACAAACTGGTTGATCTGGATATGCTTGCAACTTTTGATGAACCAGAACTTAATCTTACGGAAAATGTATCATTTGTTGGGTTTCCAGACGGGAGATATGATCAAGCAAATAATCTTCCTCTGATACGAACAGGGGTTATTTCAAGTCACCCACAGTTTAATTACAATGGACTTCCACAGTTTGTTATTGATGCTCAAGTGTTTCCTGGATCAAGTGGTAGTCCTGTTTTTATAGATTTAACTTATGAAAACTTTAAAAATGGTCAGATTGCAATTGGAGGTTCCCGGAATTATAAGCTTCTTGGAATCATCGCCCAAACCATGATAAGGAACAACCAACTGCAGGCAATACCTACGGGGACAACATTTACAACACAAGAAGTATTAGGACTTGGTATAGTATTCAAAGCAACAGCTATTCGAGAACTAATTGAGAGTATGCCGTCATGAACTTATATTGGCCAGTATATAAAAGCATAGAGTCGGAAGTCATATCGTTGTCTTCCCAGTGACAAGCCGTAAAAGTTAGAGATAAAAAAGCAGGTGCAATTTGCAAATAAAGCAAATAATTATCCCTAACATTACATACTCAAAGCTTTGCGGTACAGAACTGCTCAATACTTCCAAACATAGCCCGGCAGATCCGGAGCTGGAGATATACCGGAAGACAATGAATCTGTAAGATCAGCAGCGCAGAATCATAAAGAAGAGCATACAGAAAATCTTCATCAAGCCCGGCGCTGCACAAATTCAAAACCGGATCCGTAAGAATGGTTTTCCGCCAGTTTTGATGAACCGGGAGCAGATCAAACTGCAGTGCCTTTTGAATCTTGGTACCAAGGTGAAACCCCGTGTAGGAATACTGATAGAGATAGTTGATATCCTCAGCCATACACAGGAATTCACTTTGATATTTCTTCACCCACTGAATGTTTTCCAGGTTTTCAACAACCTTTGATTTACCGAGGACATTGGATGCGGGGAAGAAATTATAGCGGATGTTCCGGTGGGAAATGTCGGTTTCCCGAATGGATTCCATATGGATGGGACAGATTTCATAGCTGTTATCTGTGTTGAATTAAAAAGGGAAGAAGGAAAATCTACGTAGTGTCTGCTCAACAAATCGGGAGGTGTTGAAAACAAAGACGTAGAGGGCGATT
>CAZMFY010000176.1:0-5523 GCA_964565635.1 uncultured Oscillospiraceae bacterium | reverse complement strand
ACCAGCTTTGTGGAGGAGACCATCTTTGAGCAGCGGTTCCGCCATCTGGACGAAATCCGCCGCATGGGGGCCCAGGTGCGGGTCATGGACCGGACCGCCATTATCGAGGGGGTTCCGGAGCTGTACGGCGCGCCCCTGACGGCCACGGACCTGCGGGCCGGCGCCGCCCTGATCGTGGCGGGGCTGATGGCCCGGGGGGTTACGGAGATTTACGAGCCCGGTTATATCGACCGGGGCTATGAGCATATTGAAGACAAGCTGCGGTCCCTGGGAGCGGTCATCAGCCGGGAGTACGAGCTGTAAGCAGGGGGAGGACGGTACATGGGGACTCCCTTTGAGGAGCTGGGGCTGACGGCCGGGGCGGATCCGGAGGAGATCCGGGCGGCCTACCGGGCCCGGGTGAAGATTTGCCATCCGGATCTGGTGCAGGATCCGGGGGAAAGGGCCAGAGCCCAGGAAAAGATGGTCCGGCTGAACAGGGCGTATGAGGAAGCCCTGCGCCTTGCGCTGCCCCGGCAGCGGGCAGCCTATATCCAGGAAATGCCCGCCGCGGAGGCGGTTACGCTGTCCGACCGGATGCTGACTAAGGGACGGCCGGAAAGCGCCCTGCGCCAGCTGATGCGGGCGGACCGGCGGGACGCGGCCTGGCACGCGGCCTACGGCCGGGTGATGATGCGCATGGAGCATTATCCGGAGGCCCATCAGGCCTTTCGCCAGGCGGTACGGCTGGATCCCGGCAACCGGGAATACCATCAGGGGGCGCTGGAAGCCCAGACAGCGGAGAAACGGTCGAAAACCTTCTCTGGCATGATGCGGAAAATCCTCCGGGGGATCAAACCGGAGAAATAAAGACGCGGAGAATCCTCCGGGGGATGAAACCGGAGTGATCATATACAAACGGCTGCGCGGCCGTACCGCCGGCGCGGTTTCCGGGCCCCGGGAAAGCCTTTCCGGGGAGGGGGCCGACTGCGGAGCGGGACGGTTCCCGCGGCCAAAAAGGAGGCGCGCTTCGTGTCAAAGGAAGCAAACAGGAACCGGTTTTCCAAAAAGGAATGGAGCTGGATCATGTACGACTGGGCCAACTCCATCTATGCCACCAACATTTCCGCAGCCATCTTCCCCATCCTCTATTCCCAGATCGCGGGGAAGGGCACCACGGGGGACCTGCTCTACGGCTACGCCGTGTCCCTGGCGAACCTGCTGGTGGCGGTGCTGGCGCCCTATCTGGGCTCCATCGCGGATTTCAAGGGCATGAAGAAAAAGCTCTGGACCGGATTTATGCTGGGAGGCGTCATCTTTACCGCCCTGATGGGCGTCGTGGGCTCCTGGCAGCTGATGCTTCTGGGCTTCGTGATCAGCCGGATCGGCTTCTCCGGGGCGAATCTGTTCTATGACAGCTTCCTGACGGACGTAACCACCCGGGACCGGATGGACCGGGTCTCCGCCTGGGGCTTCGCCATGGGCTATATCGGCGGCTCCACCATTCCCTTCCTGATCTCCATCGCCATCATGCTGCTGATGAAGCAGAGCGAGCTGAGCATGCGCATCGCCGTGCTGATCGTCCCGGTCTGGTGGCTTGTGTTCTCCATTCCCTTCATGAAGAACGTGCACCAGATTTCCTATGTGGAAACGCCGCCCCAGGAGCTGGGAAAGGCGGCCTGGAGCAATACCGTGGCCACCTTCAAGCGCATCCTGAAGGATAAGGCGGTGCTCTTCTTCCTGACGGCCTATTTCTTCTATATCGACGGGGTGGATACCATCATCTCGATGGCGACCAAATACGGCGACACCCTGGGGCTGGGCGCCATCGGCATGATCCTGGCCCTGCTGGTAACCCAGCTGGTGGCCATGCCCTGCTCCATTCTCTTCGGCAATCTGGCGAAGAAGTTCAAGGCGCTGACCCTGATTACCTTCGCCGTGATCATGTATGCCTGCATCACGATCATCGGCTTCCTGATGGGCTTCCTGGTGGATTTCCACGAAACCCTGGGGATGACGCTGGAAGGCGCCGTGGGCATCAGCTCCGTGCTGTTCTGGGTGCTGGCCACCCTGGTGGGCACGGTGCAGGGCGGCATCCAGGCCCTGAGCCGCAGCTATTTCGGCCAGCTGATTCCGCCGGAGCGCAGCGGCGAATATTTCGGCTTTATGGATATCTTCGGCAAGTTTGCCTGCGTCATCGGCCCGGCGCTGTATCAGCTGTTCTACGGCCTGACTGGCAAGCCCAGCTTCGGCATCCTGAGCATTATCCTCCTCTTCGTGCTGGGCTTCGTTTTCCTGATGGTCGGCAAGCCCTATTTCCTCAAAGCGGAGCATAAAGTGCTGGAAGACTGACCCGGTTCTGCGCCCGGGAATGAGGCGCCTCTACCCGGGGCGGAGCATGAAGCCCTGGAAGAAAGCGTAAAATCATGAACTCCGGAAACGCCGCCGCGGCCGGAACGCCTCCGGAAGGCGGAGCATGAAGTCCTGGAAGACTGAGACAAATCGAAAATCATGGAAACGCCGGCCGGAACGCCTCCGGCCGGCGCTTCCGGAAGCAAGGAAGAAAAACCGTGACCAGAAAAGCATTGATTGTTTTCCTCTCCCTCCTGCTGCTCCTGCCGGCCTCCGGGCTTGGCGCGGACTGGCAGGTGGATGAGACGGAAGCGCCGGAAATCGCCCGGGATATCACCCGGGAGTGCGTAATCACCCCGGCCTCGAAAAAGAAGGAATTCATAAACGCCATGGACGGCAGCTATAAAACCTACTGGAATTCCAACGGCGGGGTCGGCGCGGCCATGACCGTGGAGGTTCCGGAAGGGGAGCAGGCCGGCGGCGTCTGGTTCCAGTGGTATGAGCATGAGCATGCCATCGCCCTGCAGATCCGGGACGAGGCGGGGGAATGGCAGGAGGTCTGCCATACGGAGGGGACCTTCCTCTCCGAATTCCTGGCGCTTCCGCCGGGGGTCACGGAATTCCGGATCGCCAATCCCGGCCATCTGAAAAAATCCATCCCGATTCCCCTGGCGGAGATTCATATCTACAGCCGGGGCCAGCTGCCTGAGGAGGTGCAGGTTTGGAACCCGCCGGTGGAAAAGGCGGATCTGCTGCTGCTGGCGGGCCATCCGGACGATGAAATCCTCTGGTTCGGCGGCGTGCTGCCGGTCTATGCGGGCGTGCAGAAAAAGACGGTGCAGGTATGCATCATGGTGCCCACCCTGCCCCGGCGCCGGCTGGAATGCCTGGACGGGCTGTGGACCTGCGGCGTCCGGAATTACCCGATGTTCGGCCATTTCCGGGACAGCTTCACCCTCTCCGCCCGGCAGCAGTATGAACGCTGGGATAAAACGGCGGTGCATAAGGTGGTCACCGGCTGGGTCCGGCGCTTTAAGCCGGACGTGGTCATCACCCACGATTTCAAGGGCGAATACGGCCACGGGGCCCATCGGGTCTGCGCGGACGCCATGGTTCAGGCCCTGGATTTCGCGGCGAACCCGGAGAAGTTCAAGGATTCCTTCGAGGAATACGGAACCTGGGACGTGCCCAAGTGCTATATCCATCTTTACGAGGAGAACGTCATCGACTTCGACTGGCGGATTCCCCAGGAGGCCTTCGGCGGCAAAACCGCCTTCGAGGTGGCGGAGGCCGCCTTCGCCTGCCATGTGTCCCAGCGGGATACGGAATATAAGGTGGAGGATTTCGGCCCCTGCGACTGCAGCCTCTTCGGCCTGTACAGGACCCTGGTAGGCCCGGACGAGGAGCATAACGACCTCTTCGAGAACATCGGCTCCCTTGTCCGCGACTAGTGGAACGGAGGGACGGTCCTTTTCGTTCCACCTCTGGAACGGAGGGACGGTCCTTTTCGTTCCACCTTCTGGAACGGAGGGACGGTCCTTTTCGTTCCACCTCCATTCCAAAGCAAATGAAAACGTGGAACGGAGGGACGGTCCTTTTCGTTCCACCTTTGGAACGGAGGGACGGTCCTTTTCGTTCCACCTTTGTTCCAAAGCAAATGAAAATGGGAACCCCGGCGGGTTCCCGTTTTTCTGCGGAACGGAGTAAACTATACCCCGCAGAATGGACACAAGCATCGGTAAGGCAGCACCCACGTCCCCGTTCTGTGGACAGCGCTCAATCGGCACCGTCCCCAAGTCGGGAGCGGAGAGACAATCCTTTTTCGTTCCGGCGGAAATGAAAACGGGAACCCCGGCGGGTTCCCATTTTTTGTACTGAAATTGGCGTTTTTCAAGGGTTGGCCGGCGCGCTGTCCGCCGCGGCCACGGCCTCCGGAGCCGCTTCCGCGATGCCGGGGTTCTCGCCCGCCGGCGCCTCAGCGGCGGCTTCTGCGGGCATCTCCGCGATCCCGGGGTTCTTGCCCGCCGGCGCCTCGGCGGCAGCCTCTGCGGGCATCTCCGCGATGCCGGGGTTCTCGCCCGCCGATGCCTCGGCGGCGGCCTCTCCGGCTTCCGTCAGCCCGGGGTTATCCCCGCCGGTCTGGGCCTCCACGGCGGCTTCTCCGGCCGGGGCTAGCCCGGGATTTTCCCCGGCCTCCTCCGCCTTCACCAGCGGCTCCTGCAGGGTCACGAACTTGGAGAGCATATAGCAGTGATAGCCCGCCAGGTCGATCTCGCTCCAGTCGCCCTCCTGATTGAAAACCGTGATGGGGGTGCCCACCGGATATTCCACGGCGGACTGCTTGCCCTTGTTGCTGGGGGAGGTGCGGAAGTGCACGTAATTTCCGCGGGGCGTCTTTCCCTTCACGGTGATGATGCCCGGGGCCCACTGCCGGGGCGCATTATCATAGAAGGTCAGCCCGGAGGTCAGCACGTACCCCCGAACCCCCTCGTCGTCCACAAAGGTCCAGGTTTTTCCCGTGCGGATGACCCGGAGCACCTTGCCCTTTTCGCAGTGTCCCATGACGAAGGCCTTGGTGCTGGATTTGGCCCGCAGGGTCACGTAGCTCTGCTTCGTGGTGGTGACCACCGCCAGCAGCTTGTTCTCCGGCGCTTCCGTGTCCCATTTCAGGGAGGAGGTGGGCACCAGCATCGTTTCCCCGTTGACTACTATGGTGCTGCGGCCTAGGCCCAGGTATTTGATCTCCGCGGGAACAACGGTGCCGGCCTCGTCCATATACACCGTGCCGGTGGTGGTCCCGTTCTTCGCCGTGTATTTGGCCCACCGGGCAGCCCATTCCTCCTGGGTCAGATGACCGGATCCGGTGGATTCCGTGGGATCTTCGATCTGGATCTGCCCGGATTCCACCGTGACGCTGCCGTCCGCGTTCTTCGGCAGATTGGCCGCGCCCCCGGAGGAGGAGGAAGGGGAGGAAGAGGAAGACGAGGAAGCGCCCCCGTCCGTATTCTCAATGGCATATCCAACTCCGTCCACAATGTAGATTCCGGCGGCATCGTCCCAGTAATCGGCGATGACGATCCCGCTCTCGTCCACATAGAGCCCCTGGGCGTTCTTCGTATAGGCCAGGGCGGACGTAGCACATCCCAGCATCGCGGCCAGGAGGATCAGGGCGATCAGGCGTCTTTTCATGAT
>CAZMFY010000175.1:0-5527 GCA_964565635.1 uncultured Oscillospiraceae bacterium | reverse complement strand
GCACCAGCACCGGCATCAGCGAACTGGACCGGGTGCTGGGCGGCGGCAGTGTGGAAGGCTGCCTGATGCTCATCGGCGGCGACCAGGGCATCGGCAAGATCACCCTGCTCCTCCAGGTGACCGACCAATTAGCCAAAGCCGGCCAGCGGGTGCTGTACGTCAGCGGCGAGGAAAGCGCAAGGCAGATCCGCCTGCGGGCCCGGCGCCTGGGCGTGGAGAGCGACGTCTACGTCCTCAGCGAGAACGCCCTGGACGCCATCGAGGAGAAAATCCGCACCCTCCAGCCGGACACCGCCGTCATCGACTCCATCCAGACGGTCTACCGGCCGGAAATGGCCAGCGCCCCCGGCTCCGTCAGCCAGATCCGGGAGAGCACCCGCCTCATCATGCGCCTGTGCAAGGAGACGGGAACCAGCGTGTTCCTCGTGGGCCACGTGACAAAGGACGGCGCCATCGCCGGCCCCCGGATGCTGGAGCACATGGTGGACGTGGTCCTTTACTTCGAGGGCGACCGCCAGCAGGACTACCGGCTCCTCCGCGCGGTGAAAAACCGCTTCGGCAGCGTGAACGAGCTGGGCGTCTTCCGCATGACCGGCACCGGCATGCAGGTGGTGGAGAATCCCAGCGAGGAGCTGCTGAGCCACCGGGCCAAGGGCGCCAGCGGAAGCGTGGTCTTCTGCGGCATGGAAGGCAGCCGGCCGCTGCTGTGCGACGTGCAGGCGCTGACCAGCCAAAGCTATCTGAATACCCCCAGGCGGACGGTGAACGGGGCGGATGCCGGGCGGATTGCCATGCTGCTTGCGGTGCTGGAAAAGCGGGCCGGGCAGCGGAGCTATAATCAGGATGTGTATATCAACGTGGCCGGCGGGCTGGAGCTGAGCGAGCCGGGGGCGGATCTGGCCCTGTGCGTTGCGGTGGTATCCAGCCTGAAGGATCAGGCGGTCGGCGCGGAGACTGCGGTGATGGGAGAAGTCGGCCTGGCGGGAGAAATCCGGACGGTGCCCCAGTGCGAGCGCCGGGTGGCGGAATGTGCCAGGCTGGGCTTTACGACGCTGGTCGTTCCCCGGGAGAACGCCCGGAGAATCAAGAACCCTCCGGAGGACGTGAAGATCATCGGCGTGGATACCGTGATGCAGGCGCTGAGCGTCCTGTTTTAAACCAATGAAAAACCGGCGGCCGGGATGGGCTGCCGGTTTTTTTTATTCAGATCAGCTTCAGCTTTTTCAGCCTGTGGAGGATGGCGCCGCGGGTACGGCCGTGCAGGGCGGACATTTCCTTCGGGGTTTTGTGCTGACGGAATTCCGCAGCCAGGCGGGCATCTTCCTCCGGAGACCAGCTTTCAAAAGCGGAGGGACTGTCCTCTGTCCGCAGCTTTTTCTGCAGCTGGCTGTATCCTGCCTCCGGCGCGGCGCCCCGAGACTGGGCCCTTCCGGAACCTGCCCGTCCGGAGACGCCTGTGGAATGCCGCCCGCCATCGAATCGGACCGGGCCCGGGACGGACGGGAAGGATGCAATCACCTGCAGGATTCGGTCTCCATAATGGTTGGCCTTGAAAATCCCCATGCCGTCCACCCTGGCCAGGGCCTGTTTATCCCGGGGAAGCAGCCGGCAGATTTCCCGCAGGGTTCCGTCTGTCAGCAGCGCGGAAGCGGCAATATGCTCTTCTCCGGAAATCTGATACCGCAAATGCTGCAGCGCCTGGAACAGGCTCTCGCTGCCCGGGGACGCCGCCGGCGCGGTGATTCCGGCCGCGGGTTTGCGCATGACCACCCGCTGCTTTCGGAACAGCACGTCTCCCGACGCGCTGTTCAGCAGCAGTACCCCTGAGCCGTCCTCCGCCCGGTCCAGATACCCCTGATCGGCGAGGGCGCGGATCTGATCCCGGATCTGTGCCTCCGGGTCATCCTTCATGAGCCCGAAGGTGGACAGGGTTTCCGTCTGAATGCCTTCCGGCAGGGATGCCGGCCGGATTCCCCGCAGCAGGGAGATCACCGCGTCCTCCGGCAGCCGGGAGCCGGTCCGGGCGATGGAGGAAAGGATCATCTGGCTGGGCACCGTGATATCAAGATGCCCGCAGTCCGGCGTGCAGACGGAGCAGTTTCCACAGAAGTCAGGAGCGTTCTCTCCGAAATACCGCAGAATATTTTGCCGCAGGCATCTTTTTGAGCGGGCGTAGAAGGTCATCTGCTTCAGCCGCTCCTCATCCTGGGCCTGAACCTCCGCCTGCTGCTCAGGGGTCAGATCAGGATTCCCTTCGCCATGCTCAATCAGCCATCGGTTCAGCATCACATCCTGGCCGCTGTACAGCAGGATGCAGTCCGCCCCGCATCCGTCCCGGCCCGCGCGGCCTGCTTCCTGATAATAGGCTTCCAGGCTCATGGGCATCTGATAGTGGATCACGAAGGACACATTGGATTTATCGATCCCCATGCCGAAGGCATTGGTGGCGACCATGATCCGGCTTCGGTCAAACAGAAAGTCTTCCTGATTCCGCGTTCGCTCTTCCTTTTCCAGCCCGGCATGATACCGGGTGGCGGAAAAGCCCGCTTCCTGCAGCATGGTGCATACGCTCTCCACGGCCTTCCGGGTGGCGCAGTAGACGATGCCGGACTGACGGTATCGGTCCCGCAGAAGCTGCAGCAGCGCCTGATCCCTGTCCTGAGGGGTATAGACGGAAAAGGAGAGGTTCGGCCGGTCAAAGCCGGCGGTGACACAGACGGGGGCTTGGAGGGACAGGCTGCGCAGAATGTCCTTCCGCACCAGGGGCGTGGCGGTGGCGGTAAAAGCGCCTGTGACCGGCCGCTCCGGCAGCTGGGCGATGAATTCCGGAATGCGCAGATAGGAAGGCCGGAAATCCTGTCCCCATTGGGAGATGCAGTGGGCTTCATCCACCGCGACGAAGGGAACGGAAAAACTTCTGCAGAAGCTGACAAAATCGGGAGACAGCAGCCGCTCCGGCGCCACATAGAGGATTTTGATCTTCCCCGAGGCGGCCTGACGGCGGACGGCCAGCGTATCCTCCCAGCTCATGGCGCTGTTCAGGCAGGCTGCCGGGATGCCCCGGCTCCGAAGCGCAGCAACCTGATCCTTCATCAGGGAGATCAGCGGGGAGATGACCAGGGTGGTGCCGGGGAAAAGCAGCGCGGGAATCTGATAGCACAGAGATTTCCCGGACCCGGTGGGCATCACGCAGAAGGCGTCCTGATGCCGCAGCAGGCTTTCGATGATCTCCTGCTGCCCTTCCCGAAAATCCTCATGGCCGTAAACCTGCAGCAGAATTTTCCGGGCAGCCCTGATTTCAGCCCCCTCCGGAGAAACCTGACCCGGCTGAGCAGCGGCATTTTCCCGGATGGCCCGGGGGAAAGGAAAGACGGAGGATTCATGCTCCGCACTTTTCTTTTCCCGGGAGGCTTCCGCTGGTTCGGCCTGCTGCCGCGCTCCGTCTCCGGAGCCTGCTTCCGCGAGGCTGGAGAAGGAATAGTGCCGAAGGTAGTCTTCCGGCTGTTCACCGCTTTCCAGATATCGCAGCAGGATCTCCGCGCAGGCCCGGCTGTCGCTGTCCGCCTGATGATGGCGCAGGTCAATCCCGTAGAAATCGCACAGCACGTTCAGCTTGTGGCTCATGCCCGGCAGGATCTTCCGGCCCATCTGCACGGTGCAGAGATAGGGAACCTGGGGATGCCATGGGATGCGGTAATCGTGAAGGCATCTGTCCAGCACACCCAGATCGAAAGGCGCGTTATGCGCCACCAGAATACCGCTGGCCATCAGGGGCTCGATCTCCCGCCAGAGGGTCGGAAAGCTGGGAGCGGCGGAGACCATCTCCGGCGTAATACCGGTCAGACGCGTATTGAAGTCCGCGAAATAGGTTTCCGGGTTGACGAGGGAATAAAAATCCCGGACGATCTGTCCGCCCTCGATCACGCTGATGCCGATGGCGCTCATCCGATGGTTCTTTTCGTTCGGCGTTTCCACATCGAAGGCGATATACCGCTGCATGACCGGGCCCCCTTTCGCATATTCTCTGCTCTCAATATAGCCTTTTACGCCTGAAAAGGCAAGAAAAAAGAGACCCGGATGAATCTCCGGGCCTCGATGACAGACATGCGGAAGGAGGTTACCGCTGCGTCAGCTGCAGCTGGTAGAGTTTTTTGTAGATGCCGTCCTGTGCCAGCAGCTCCTGATGCGTGCCGGACTCCCGAATGCGGCCGTGATGCATGACGATAATCCGGTCGCAGCGCTGGATGGTGGACAGCCGGTGGGCCACCATGATGGAGGTGCGGCCCTTCATCAGGCGGGAAACCGCCTCCTGAATCCACTGCTCTGTTTCCGTATCGATGTTGGCGGTCGCCTCGTCCAGAATCAGAATCCTGGGATCGAAGGCCAGGGCCCGGGCAAAGGAGAGCAGCTGCCGCTGTCCGGCGGAGAAGGTAGCGCCCCGCTCCGTGACCCGGGAGGCGTATCGGTTCGGCAGCCAGTCGATGAACCGGGCGGCGTTGACCTCCCGGGAGGCCTGCTCGACGGCCTCGTCGGAGATGGACTCGTCCCGCAGGCGGATGTTGGAAGCGATATCCCCGGTAAAAAGGAATACGTCCTGCTGCACCTGACCGATGGCGCGGCGGATCTGTTCCCGGGAAAGTTCCCGGATATCCGTGCCGTCGATGCGGATGGTGCCCTTCTGAATGTCATAATAACGGCCGATCAGGTTCAGAATGGAGCTCTTTCCGGCGCCTGTGGCCCCGACAAAGGCCACGGACTGGCCCGGCTCGATGGTGAAGCTGACATCCTTCAGCACCCAGTCCTCCTCCTTTCCGGTATAGGAGAACCAGACGTGATCAAATTCGATCTTTCCCCGCACCTCCGGCAGCAGCCTGGGGTTTTCCTCCGGCGGAATATCCGGCTCCGTATCCAGCAGGGTGAATATCTTTTCCGCCGCGGAGATGGCACTCTGGAGGGTGGTAAACTGCTCGGCCAGTTCCTGAATGGGCTCAAAGAAGGAGTTGATGTACTGCAGGAAGATATACAGCGTGCCCAGCGTGATCTCCATTCCCAGCACCGCTCCGCCGCCGGTGACCATGATGATCATCAGCGCGATGACAGACAGCAGATAGATGAAGGGGCGGAAGACGGCGAAGACCATCATCTCCCGGAAACCGGCCCGGTACAGGCTGTTGTTCTTTTGTTCGAATTCCTCAAATTTCCGCTGCTCCCGGCCGAAGATCTGGATGACCCGCATGCCGGACAGATGCTCGGAAAGGAAGGTGTTCAGCGTGGTGAGCCGGGTGCGGACGATGCGATAGGTTTTCCGGGAAATCATCCGGAAAATCAGCGTCAGCACCGCGACCACGGGAATCAGAATGAAGCTGTACAGGGCCATGCGGGGATTCAGGGATACCATGATGACCGCCAGCCCGATCATCTTGACCACATTGCGGAAAAGCTTGACCAGAATGTTGGCGAAGACCTCGTTGATGGCTTCCACATCATTGGTCAGGCGCGTGACGATCTTGCCCACCGGGGTCACGTC
>CAZMFY010000174.1:0-5580 GCA_964565635.1 uncultured Oscillospiraceae bacterium | reverse complement strand
AGGTCTTCGCGTCCTTGCGCGGGATGATCGCACTGACGACGGCTTTCTGCTGCTTTCCCTGAAGATATGATGACCGATCAGCCGGAGCGGCTGCTGTGCGCTGAAATCATCCGGGAAAAAGCACTCCGGCACTTGCGGGATGAGATTCCCCATGGCATAGGCGTAGAAATGATGGGCATGGAAAAACAGACTGAAAAACTGACGGAAATCAATGCTACAATCTATTGCGAAAGGGAATCCCACAAACGAATCATTATCGGAAAACAGGGGAGTATGCTGAAACAAATCGGATCCGAAGCAAGAGAAGATATTGAGAAGCTGCTTGGAATCCATGTAAATCTGGTATTATGGGTCAAAGTACGGACGGATTGGCGTAACAATCTCTCTGATTTACGGACCCTCGGATATGATTCAAAACAATAAAGAAAGAGACTGCCCTTTGAAAAAAACGGAGCAATCAGTTCGGCTGAATGGTCTCTTCTTCCGGAAGCCGAATCTCTTCAATTTGAATCGCTCTGTATTCCGCATCTGATTGAATACACTTCATGCAGTTGTCGCAAATTTTATCCGGATCCAGATCACATCTGTCACATTCACCGCATCCAATGCACTCCCGATCGTAAAGTACGCATTTCTTGTGCAATGCCATGGCCGTCATCACTCCTCGCAGAATAGATATCTGTAATTATAGCATGGCGATTTCTGGAAGGGAAGTTTTTATGAGTAAAGTAATTTTAAATCCTGGCAAGGAAAAAAGAGTACTTGAAAGGCATCCATGGGTTTTCCGCAGTGATATTTCCGCTGTGAATGGGAATCCGGAACCTGGTCAAATCGTTGATATTGTATCTTCAAGAGGAAAATTTTTAGCCAGAGGATATTATAATCCGGCCAGTCAGATTGCGCTTCGCATCATGACCTATAAAGAAGAGCCCGTGGATCGAGCGTTCATTTTTCGGAGAGTCAGAGAAGCTGTCGCGTATCGAAGAACCTTTGCAGATTTAAAATCATGCCGTCTGATTTTTGCGGAAAGCGACCAGCTCCCTGCGTTAATCGTTGATTCCTTTGGAGATGTGCTTGTTTTGCAATGCCTGGCGCTGGGGATGGAGCAGTTTAAGCAGGATGTGGTGGACGCGCTGGTAGAGGAACTTCATCCGGCTGGTATCTGGGAACGGAACGATGTGCCTGTACGAAAGCTGGAAGGGCTGGAACTTCAAACCGGACTGCTCTATGGCGATGTGCCGGATAAGGTGAAGATGCAGGAGAACGGAATATCCTTCTGGGTCGATGTGAAAGAAGGCCAGAAGACAGGTTATTTTCTGGATCAAAAAGAGAATCGTGCTGCCATTGCTCCGTTTGTCCGTAATAAACGTGTGCTGGACTGCTTTACGCATACGGGTTCATTTGCGCTGCACGCAGGGTATTACGGTGCAAGTGAAGTAACGGGTGTAGACATCAGCGATTACGCGTGTAACTTTGCAACCGAAAACGCATGCTTGAACAATCTGCAAGACAGGGTCCGTTTTGTAACAGCCAATGCCTTTGACTTATTGGCAGAAAAAAGCAGAGCTGGTGAAAAGTACGACGTAATCATACTGGATCCACCTGCGTTTACAAAGTCAAGAACAACCGTTGAAAGAGCGAGAAGGGGATACAAGGAGATTAACCTTCGGGCCATGAAGATGCTTGTTCCGGGTGGATATCTGATCACATGTTCCTGCAGCCAGCATATCGGTCCGATTATGTTCCAGGACATCGTTCGAGAAGCGGCGATGGATGCCAGAGTACTGCTGCGGCAGGTAGAGTTCAGAACGCAGGGAAAAGATCATCCAATCTTGCCGGCGGCACAGGAAACGCAATACCTTAAATGCGGTATTTATCAGGTATTTCCGGTATAAATCAGGTGGTCATTCATTCAGAGGAATAAGAGAGGGGAACACCCCCAACTATTCGCTAAACCGCAGTTTTACGAATAGTTGACGTGCTTTTCTGCATATGCTATAATGAATCGTCCCTGAAATCAGGATTTGGCGTCTATTTTTATTTTGCTGAAAGGAGTTGCTTCCACGGTGGCGGAAAAAAAGCAAAGTGCGTATAGAGATGAAGTAGACGCTAAAAGAGTCCTGCAGATTCGGGAAATCTGTAAAGGACTCCCCCAGGCCTGCGGCGATTTTCTGCGCTCGATCGCCGTCACTTCAAGTACATTAACACGCTTGGCCTATGCGATTGATCTGAATACATTTTTTCAGTATTTACAGCGGGAGCGATATTTTTTTTCGCAGAAACCAATTGCCCTTCTGGATGATTCCGATCTCAATCAACTGAAGCAATCGGATCTGGTCGCCTACACGGAATATCTGACCTATTATTTAAAATCTGATGAAGATCATACAGACGCCGATCGAATCCTGGTTAATCACGATCTTGCGATTAAACGCAAATTGTGCTCGATTCGATCCTTTTATGATTATTTGTTTAAAAACAGCCGGATTTCATCAAATGTGACAGAACTGGTACCGTTACCCAAGGTTCATGAGAAGCCAATTCTCCGGCTGAATAAGTCAGAAATGGTCAAACTTCTTTCTACGGCTCAGACCGGAGACCGAATGAGTAAAGGGCAGCAGCGCTTTCAGCGGCTGACTGCCCGGAGAGATTATGCCATGCTTTCCCTTTTCCTGGGGACAGGTATGCGGGTTAGCGAATGTGTCGGAATCAATATCAATGATGTAGATATGGAAAACAATGCCGTGCTTGTTACCAGAAAAGGCGGAAACCAGGTGGTTCTGTATTATCCCCCCGAAGTAGCGGAAGCCCTTGCGGAATACATGGAAGAACGGGACACGATAGAAGCGCTTCCTGGCCATGAAGATGCATTGTTTCTCAGCTTGCAGCGCAAACGGATTACGCAGCGGGCAGTTCAGAATCTGGTCAAAAAATATGCTGCCATCGCCGCACCGCTAAAGCCTAAAATCAGTCCCCACAAACTGAGAAGCACCTATGCGACGAACTTGTACCATGAAACAGGCGACATATATCTGGTTGCAGACGTGCTTGGCCACACATCGGTGGATACCACCAGGAAGCACTATGCAGATATGACTGATTCACGGCGTCGCATGGCCGCCGAGCATGTTCATTTGCCCGGAGATCCTGAATTTGATTCCTCAGATCGGTAAGAGAAACAGCCTGTATTGATTACAGACAATGAATCTCCCTGAAAAGGAATAGATCTTTCATCCAGGATTGCCAGCTTTTTTACGAATCGAGTGCAACAGAATTATTTAGACTCCGCCTCAGCAGAATCGTACAATCTGCGGTATTCCTCGATTGCGGCCCGTGCAAGTTCATCGCATCGATTGTTTTGTGGATGATCTGCATGTCCCTTTACTTTATAAAAGGAAACATGATGCTTTTTTGTTTGTGCGGACAGAATGAACCACAGATCCTGGTTTTCGACAGGAGTACCATCACTCTTTTTCCATCCGTGTTTTTTCCAGTTATCGATCCAATGATCATTAAAAGCGTTTACAAGATATGCGCTGTCTGAATACAATTTCACATTACAGGGCTCTTTTAATGCCCCTAATCCGCTGATGGCCGCAAACAGCTCCATACGGTTATTCGTTGTTCCGGCCATATATCCGGATATTTCCTTTACATGAGGACCAAATTCAAGAATTGCAGCCCATCCCCCTGGACCGGGATTGCCGCTGCACGCGCCATCTGTATAGATGACGACTGTTTTCCGGTTTTCATCCATCGCTCCGAGTTCCTTTTTCCAATGACATTTCATGATTTTTCCTGGCGCACGCCTTCATTGCTTCTATGACAGCGTTCCTGAAACCGTTTTTTTCAAGGACCGCGACGGCTTCGATGGTGGTTCCGCCGGGAGAACAGACAGCATCTTTCAGGGCGGCAGGATGTGTACCTGACGAAAGCACCATCAAAGCGCTTCCGAGAATGCTTTGTGCTGCCATTTCATAAGCGCAGGTCCGGGGTAAGCCTTCACGAACGCCGGCATCTGCCATGGCCTCGATCATCATATACACATAAGCAGGACTGCTGCCGCTGATTGCGGTCACACCGTCAAAAAGCCTTTCGGGAAGAACCTTCGTCTTGCCTATCGCATTAAAGATTCCCCGCGCATAGTCGAAATCTTCCTGACTGAAGGTCGTATCATCACAAATGGCAGTCATCCCTTCCCCTACCATTGCTGGTGTATTCGGCATGACCCGAAGCCAGGAAGCACCGGTATCTTTCAGCGCTTTTTCAAGCATATTCACCGTCCATCCGGCAGCAATACTGATGACAGCTTTTCCGCGAAGGCCAGAGCGAATCTCGCTGATGACTTCGTTGTAATAGAGCGGTTTTACGGCGAGAATGATCATATCAGACGCTTCAGCGACTTCAAGGCAGTCACGGGCTTCATGAATTCCTGGAATGTCTTCGGAAATTTCCCTCATCTTACGCTTGCTGACATCAAAGACGGTCAATTGGCTGCTTTTTACATAATTCGCGTCCACAATTCCCCGAAGAATGGCTGAGCCCATATTTCCGGCACCGATCATTCCGATCTGCTTCATAGAATTCATCCCCCCGTTCGCTATGTTAGAATGTCAATTTCACACGATGTATTTTTTCAAATCCAGAGGCTTATTTTCGTCATGAAGATGTTCATCTACGTATTTTGCATCGATCGTCAGAGAAAAAGGCGGCATATTCTCGTCTCCGGCGTTAAAACTGATATCTTCCAGCAATTGCTCAAAAATTGCATGAAGCCGTCTGGCACCAATATCTTCCTGATTATCATTTGCATTACAGGCAGCATCCGCGATCGCGCTAATCGCGGAAGGATCGAAGTCCAGGATGACCCGATCCACCTCGAGCAAGGCCTTATACTGCCTTGTTAAGGCGTTTTCCGGCTCTGTCAGAATTCGCTCAAAATCATTCTTCGATAAGCTTTTTAAATGAACATGCACGGGAAAGCGGCCCTGAAGCTCCGGGATAAGATCGGAAACCTTGCTGATATGGAAAGCGCCTGCTGCAATAAAAAGCATATAGTCCGTTTTTACAGCGCCATATTTGGTATTTACGGTACATCCTTCTACAATCGGAAGAATGTCTCGCTGCACGCCTTCCCTGCTTACATCGGGACCGTGCCCGAAAGATGATGAGGCAATTTTATCAATCTCATCAATGAAAACGATTCCGTTCTGCTCAGTGCGCATAATTGCCTCTTCCTGAACAGCATCGTTATCAATAAGCTTGGAGGCTTCCTGCTCGATCAGTATTTTCCTCGCTTCCCTGACCTTTACATGCCGCATTCTGGTTTTCCTGGGCATCATATTTCCCATCATATCGCCAAGGGAGATACTGCTTCCCCCAACCTCGAGGGTGGGCATTTCTTCATCCACTTCGATTTCAAGCTCTTTGTCCTCTAATTCTCCGCGCATCAGCTGCTGCCGGATATCTTCTTTCTTGCGGGCAATTGCGACCGTTTCTTCACTTGTAGGTGTCTGCTCTTTACTTTTGCCCAGCAAGTAATCCAGAGGATTGCTTAATGCGGATGATTTTTTAGGCGGA
>CAZMFY010000173.1:0-5595 GCA_964565635.1 uncultured Oscillospiraceae bacterium | reverse complement strand
CGAACGCCGGCAACATGAAGATCAGGTAGAGCTGCCAGTGCTGCCGCAGATACACACCTGTGTTGTGCACTCTTGTTTTGAAGGGCACAGACTCTTTGGCAGGCAAGGGCTTTTTCATTGTAATCCTCCTTTTTTTAGTCTCCCCAAGGTGCACTTGCATTGGCAGGTTGCATATGCACATTTCAAGCGGGGGTTTACCTGTATCATACAGGATTCATGCACCCATGTCAAGGCTAATTCGGTGCAAATGCACATTTAATTTCGGCCGAATCGGCTTTTAGGTTTTTTAAAGACCAGTAACCACAAATAATTCAACGTTAACGGTGCATTAGAACGTTTTTTATCGTTCAAAATTTGACATATGCACCATTGCGTGTTACACTATCTGCGAATGAAAAAGGAGGATCCTTCCATGAAAAGAGTCACCGTACAGGATATCGCGGATGCGCTTGGCCTTTCCCGCAATACCGTGTCCAAGGCCATCAACAATTCCGGTTGCCTGGCCGAGGCCACGCGAGAGAAAATCCTGCAGAAAGCGGTCGAGATGGGCTATAAGCAGTTTTCCTATATCAACAGGCAGTCCGGCTTTTCCGCGAAGGATCCTCGGGAAAGAGGAGAAATTGCCCTGCTCATCGGCAGCGAGGCCCCGCTCCCCTGTTTTTCCTCCGAACTGACGGGCGAGATGAAGAAAGCGTTCCTCCGCCGCGGATATACGCTGGTTCCTTATCAGGCGTCGCGCGAGAACGTCCTGCAGCGCACCCTGCCCCGCGCCTTTGATCCCGCGGAAGTCCGCGGCATCGTCTGCGTCGACCTGTTTGACCGGGCTTATGACGAAATGATCTGCTCCCTCGGCCTGCCGGTCCTCTTCGTGGACGGTCCGAGCAATTGCGGCGGCATCAGTCTTCCAGCCGATCAGCTCTATATGGAGAGCACCGCCGTCGTGACCCGCCTGGTCAGCGAGCTGCTGGCCCGGGGCCGCCGCCGCATCGGGTTTATCGGAGATTACGATCGCTGCCAGTCGCAGTATGAACGGTATGCCGCGTTCCTCTGCGCCATGCTCATGGCCGGCGCGCCGGTGGAAAAGCGCTTCTGCCTGAAAACGGACGATCCCGAAGAGATCGGGGCGGCGCTCTCCGCCCTGCCGGACCAGCCGGAGGGATGGATCTGCGCCGGCGATCCGGCTGCCGTCGAAGCGGTTCGCGCCTTGGGCCGGCTGGGCAAAGGCGTGCCGGAGGATCTGATGATATGCGGCTTCGGCGATGCGCCCGAGGCCCGGGCCATGAAACCGGCCCTCACCACCGTGCATATCCATACCGGCGCGATGGCCGCCTCCGCGGTTCAGCTGCTGCTTTCCCGCATTAATGAGCCCGATCTGGATTACCGCGTCGTGCATACGGAAACGGAGCTGATCCGCCGGGATTCCGCCGGCAATTAAGCGCGGACAGGCCCGGTTTCCGCCGGTGTACAGGCGCTGACGCATCCGGTTTCCGCCGGCATTCAGCCGATGCTTTTGATCGGGAGGTTCATATGAGATTCTTATCCTATGACAGCAAATTCGGGCGGTTTTTCCTGAAAATCAGCTACGCCTGCTGCCTCAACGTGCTCTGGTTCGTCTGCTGCCTTCCGATCTTCACCATCGGGGCCTCCACCACGGCGCTCTATTACACCTGCTTCAAAATCGCGAAGGACGAAGGCAGCTTTATTTCGAAAATGTTCTTCCGCTCCTTTAAGCAGAACTTCAAGCAGGCCACCGTCATCTGGCTGATCATGCTGGCCGTCGGCCTGCTTCTCGGGGTGGACGCGCTCCTGCTGTATCGGCTGCACACCACCACCACCGGCCCCGCCGCCGTGCTCTGGACCCTGATGCTGGCCCTGAGCTTCGCCTTCATGATTCTGTACGTCATCGTGCTGTTTCATATCTTTCCCCTGCTGTCCATCGCCAGCAACACCACCGCCAACATGTTCAAGAACGCCTTTCTGATCGGCACTCACTATCTGTTCGTCACCATCCTGGTCCTCTTTGTCCACTACGCCATGTTCTTCCTGGTGGTCAATGTGTTCACGCCTGTCATCGTCCTCGGCGAGGGGCTGTGCGCGCTGATCAGCGCCCATATTCTGCTGAAAATTCTGCGGCCCATGCTGCAGGATCCGAATCAGGCGCAGCCGGAGGAAAACGCGGAGGAGGAAGCGGCGGGAAACGATGTGCCGCAATACATGTCGCTGGATTTCACGGCGCCCGTATACGGAAAATCGGCCGGAAGCTCCGATCCCGCCGGGGAGAAAAAAGCGGAGGAAGCGGCAGGCGTTGAAGCGCCCGAATCCGAATCCTCGGATTTCACCGCGCCGGCCGATCCTGTGCCGGAGCGCCGGTCCGGTCCCGCCGGGGAGGCGAATGATCCATGAAGCTGACGGACGCGGAGCGGGCGGAAAATCGGAAAGCCTTTGCCGAAATGACGTGGCCGCAGCGGGTGGAGTATATTTTCGAATACTATAAATTCCCGCTGGTGCTGATCCTGATCGCCGCGGTGGCCCTGGGCAGCGCGGTGTATTACCGGGTCACCCACAGGGAACCGCTGCTGTACCTGGGCTACGCGAACATTGCCGTCGGCGGCACGCTGGATTCCGCCCTGAACGAGGGCTTCACCCGCGCCGTCGGCGAAAATCCCCGCCACAGCGAGGTCAGGATCTATCGCAATCTGTTTCTGAGCGGCGATGTCTCCGTGCAGGACCATCAGTATGCCTACGCCTCCCGGCTCAAGGTCATGGCGGCCATCACGAACCGGCAGCTGGACGTGCTGCTGATGAACCGGGATGCCTACGATCTCCTGTCCGCCGGCGGTTATCTGCTGCCGCTGGAGGAGCCGCTGCGGCAGGTCAGCCCCCTGTATTCGCGGATCAGCGGTCAGCTGACGGAAAACGTCGTCATCCTGGAGGACAACGAGATCGCCCATCAGCTGGACGAAAGCGTTCCCTATCAGGCCGTCACCGAAACGACGGCCAACGCGATCCTGCTCTCCTCCTTTGCGCTTTTTGAGCAGGCGGGCTTTTCCGGGGATGTCTACCTCGGCGTCATCGGCAACACCCCCCGGATGGATACGGTGCTTCAATATATCGATTATCTGACGGCGGCCGCCGGAGCCGTGCGGCCCGAGGAATGATTTCGGAGGATTCCCATGGCAGACAGCAAGAGTATCACCATGATCCGTAGCAGGAATATCCCTGCTCGACCATCGTGCTGCCGGTGGAAGAAATGGCCCGGCTCTGCGTGAGCCTCATTCTCCAGTACAATCCTCAGCAGATGTCCTGTTCCCTCCAGCTTCCCGTATCCTACGCCTTCGACAGCACAACCGGAGAGTCCCCGGCGGATTCCTGTGTCTCTGCATGAGAAATCCCTTGCGAAACGGTCGGAATGCGCGCACAGAACAGCCGGAGTGACCGCGCGAAAAGTCTTAGGAGCTTCCCGCAAATCTTGAACAAAACCGGGTTCTGTGTTACAATACCGCGGAATTAGCAAGGAGGGCTCTTTATTATATGAAGAAAGTCACCATACAGGATATCGCGGACGAGTTGGGCATCTCCCGCAATACTGTATCCAGAGCCATTAACAATTCAGAGGGCCTTGCTGACGCTACACGTGACAAAATTCTGCAGAAAGCGGCAGAAATGGGCTATAAACAGTTTTCCTATATCAACGCGTATAAAAAAACGCTGTCCGAACAGGAAAACCGCGAAAAAGGCGAAATTGCCCTGCTGAGCGGGAATGTGATTGCGCCTACCCATTTTGCGTCCCTGATGCTTGACAAGCTGAAAATGGAGCTGTCCCGGTTAGGCTTTACGCTGAATCTTCATCGGGTTGAGCGGGACAACTATCAGGCCCTCTCCCTGCCCGTCACCTTTTCCCCCGACCGGGTCGCCGCGGTGATCTGCGTCGAAATGTTCGACCGGGCCTATGGGGAGATGCTCTGTTCCCTGGGCCTGCCCATCCTGTTTGTGGACGGGCCGCACAAGCGGGACGGTTTCAGCCTGCCCGCCGACCAGCTTTATATGGACAATACCACCGCCATCCTCCGCTTTGTCAGCGACATGCTGGCCCGGGGGAAGCGCAGGATCGGATTCATCGGAGATTATGAGCACTGCCAGTCCTTTTACGAGCGGTATACCGCCTTCCGCTGTGCCATGCTCATGGCCGACGTCCCGGTGGATGAGCGTTTCTGCATCAAAACCATCGATCCGGAGCAGATCGCCGATTCTCTGGCCGGCCTGCCGGAATATCCGGAGGTGTTCATCTGCGCCAATGACTTTGTGGCGGACGACGCGATCTATACCCTTCGCAAGCTGGGCAAATCCATTCCGGAGGATATCCTCTTCTGCGGCTTCGACGATTCTCCGAATTCCCGGATCATGACGCCCTCCCTGACCACCGTTCACATTCATACCCAGATCATGGCCCTCACCGCCACCAGCCTGCTCATCTCGCGAATGGAAAATCCGGATCTGAACCTCCGCATCGTGCACACCGAAGCGGACCTGATTTACCGGGATTCCACCGGCCGGTAACCGCGCGCCGCAATCCGGCGAATATACCTGAAGAAGGATATAGCGATGATGAAAAAAACGGTTCTGCTGATGATGATCCTCAGCATGCTCCTTTCCGCATGCTTCCCCGCAGGCGCTTCTCAGGCCCGGGCCGAAGAGGCGCCCGAAGGAGCCTTCCCCGAAACCTTTGATCTGAGAAACGTCGACACGGACGGAGACGGCGTCGGCGACCGCTGCTATGTGACCCCGGTCCGGTTTCAGAACCCCTTTGCCACCTGCTGGGTCTTCGCAGGCATTGCCGCCGCGGAAATCAGCCTGCTGGGGTCCGTGTACGCCGACGACCCGGAGGCCTGGAAAACCCTGGATCTGTCCGAAAAGCAGCTGGGGTATTTCTCCCACGTGCTGCTGGATGATCCCTCCAGCCCCCAGCATGGGGAAGGGACCACGGCGGTGGATCCCTCGAACATGTTCGAGCTGTACGGCGGGGGCTCCACCATGATGGCCCTGGCGGCCTTCGCCCAGGGGATCGGCCCCTCCGATGAGCATCCGGACCTGCCCGGTCTCGGAGACGCCTTTGAATACCACGGCAGGGATCGCGTCACCGTCCTGGATTATATCGACGGCGCCTTCCGGGGCTTCCACTACAGCGACGAGGACGACTGGACCATTCCGAATGAATTCCGGTTCCATCAGGATTATGTCCTGACGGATTCCCACCTGCTTCCCTCTCCCGCCCTGCTGCCTGCCCCGGAGGAATATGTGTATAACGAAGAGGGCACGGCCGCCATCAAACGGCAGCTGCTTGAAAAGCGCGGCGTCATGATCAACATCCTGGCGGATGTAAGCAAGCCGGATGAGGCAAAATCCGGGGAGGCAAAATATATCAGCGACCAATGGGCCCATTACACCTGGGACTTTGGCTCCTCCAATCACGCGGTGACCCTCATCGGCTGGGACGATCATTATCCCAAAGAAAACTTCCTGGCGGAGCATCAGCCCCCGGCGGACGGCGCATGGCTGGCCAAAAACAGCTGGGGCTCGGCGGAGGAGGCCTTCCCC
>CAZMFY010000172.1:0-5643 GCA_964565635.1 uncultured Oscillospiraceae bacterium | reverse complement strand
TGGAGATGACCGCGGGAGGCGCTTCGTAGCCGCCCAGCCGCAGATCGTTTCCGGCACTGGCCACGGAGGCCCGCAGCATATCCTGATGCTCGTCCACCGCCTTGATGACGCTGAGGAGGAACAGCAGGAACTGGGCGCTGTCATAGGGGCTGTCGCCCGGCTCCAGCAGGTTATATCCCGTATTGGTGGTCAGGCTCCAGTTGTTATGCTTTCCGCTGCCGTTGACCCCCTGGAAGGGCTTTTCGTTCAGCAGGCACATGAGCCCATGGCGGCCGGCCACCTGCTTCATCATTTCCATGGTCAGCTGATTATGGTCGCAGGCCACGTTGACCGTGGAATAGATCGGGGCCATTTCATGCTGGGCCGGAGCCGTTTCGTTATGCTCGGTTTTCGCCGGAACGCCCAGCTTCCACAGCTCCTCGTTCAGCTCCGTCATGAAGGCCTGAATCCGGGGCTTGATGGCGCCGAAGAAATGATCGCCCAGCTCCTGCCCCTTGGGAGGCATGGCTCCGAAGAGGGTGCGCCCGGCGAAGATCAGATCGCTGCGCCGGTCATAGAGCGCCTTATCCACCAGAAAATATTCCTGTTCCGGCCCCACGCTGGGCACCACCCGGGTGGCGTCCGTCCGGCCGAACAGCTTCAGAATCCGCACCGCCTGCAGGTTAATGGCCTCCATGGACCGGAGCAGGGGCGTTTTTTTATCCAGGGCGTCGCCCCTGTAGGAGCAGTATGCCCGGGGAATGAAAATGGTATGATCCTTGATAAAGGCATAAGAGGTCGGATCCCAGGCGGTATAGCCCCGGGCTTCGAAGGTGGACCGCAGGCCGCCGCTGGGCAGGCTGCTGGCATCCGCCTCACCCCGGACCAGCTCCTTGCCGCTGAACTCGCTGATGACCTTTCCTCCGCTGACGGGGGTAATGAAGGCGTCGTGCTTTTCCGCGGTGACGCTGTTCAGGGGCTGGAACCAGTGGGTATAATGGGTGGCGCCCCGCTCCAGCGCCCAGTCCTTCATGGCGCTGGCCACCACGCTGGCGACCTGCGCGTCCAGCCGGCGGCCGTTATCGATGGTCCGGTGCAGCGCCTGATATGTTTCCCTGGGCAGACGGTTCCGCATGACCTCGTCGTTGAATACGCTGCTCCCAAAGATTTCGTTCACCGTGTTCATCAGCGGCGCTCCTTCCGGATCCGGTCCATCATATTTTGCCGGATCAACCTTCAGTTTAGAGGACGGATCCCGCTATTGTCAAGTTTTTTCAGCGTTTCCCGCGGAATTGGCGCCGAAGGACGCACCGGGGCCGGAAGGTTTCCTGCGCTCCGCTGGAAATGAAACACTTTTTTCATTTGTTTTCCGGTATGTTTTGGTGTATGATATTGTCGCAAGGTAAAGCGCGAAATTGCCCTGCGATCCTGCGAATGAGGAGAGAAAGGTCATGTTTGAGCCGAAGATTCGAAACAGGCAGACGGAGATGCTGATGCAGGCGGTGCTGGCGCTGGAAACCACCGAGGACGCCTACCGCTTTTTTGAGGACCTGTGCACCATTCCGGAAATCCGTAGCATTGCCCAGCGGCTGGAGGTTGCTTATCTGCTTCGGAAGAAGGAAACCTATCAGCGGATCGCCGAGGAAACCGGCGCTTCCAGCGCCACCATCAGCCGGGTGAAGCGGTCCCTGAGCTACGGGGCGGACGGATATGACCGGGTGCTGGATAAAATTAAGGTTGAGGAAGAGATTTAAGGATTATCATGGATTTAAGCGGATTGAACAGGGAACAGCGGCTGGCGGCGGAAACGACGGAAGGGCCGGTGCTGATTCTGGCCGGCGCGGGCAGCGGAAAGACCCGGGCGCTGACCTATCGGACGGCGAACCTGATTGACAGCGGCGTGCCCGCCTGGCGGATCCTGGCGCTGACCTTTACCAACAAGGCGGCCCGGGAGATGAAGGACCGGATCGTCGCGCTGGTCGGCAGCGAAACGGCGGAGGAGGCCTGGATCAGCACCTTCCATTCCACCTGCGCCAGGATTCTGCGGCGGGACATTGAGAAAATCGGATATACCCGCTCCTTTGCCATCTATGATACGGATGACCAGGCGGCGGTGCTG
The DNA here is from genome assembly GCA_964565635.1 of uncultured Oscillospiraceae bacterium. Lineage (GTDB taxonomy): Bacteria > Bacillota > Clostridia > Christensenellales > Aristaeellaceae > Aristaeella. The sequence goes on along the minus strand of CAZMFY010000172.1, from coordinate 3,545 downwards.
AAGGAAATTCTGAAAAAACTGAACATCGACGACAAGTTTATTCCGGTGCGGGAGGTATCGGGCAAGATCAGCGATGCCAAAAACAGGCTGATGACCCCGGACGAATGGTTCATGCAGACGCCCAGGGATCACCGGACCAGCCTGATTCACGACATCATGACGGAATACGAGAAACGGATGCGGGGGCTGAACGCGCTGGATTTTGACGACCTGCTGCTGCGGACACTGGAGCTGCTGGCGGATCATCCGCCGGTGCTGGCCTATTACCGGGACCGGTTCCGGTACGTGATGGTGGACGAATACCAGGATACCAACAAGGCCCAGTACGAGCTGATCCGGCTGATCACCCAGGAAAGCCGGAACCTTTGCGTGGTGGGAGACGACGACCAGAGCATCTACGGATGGCGCGGCGCGGACATCCGGAATATCCTGGATTTTGAGAAGGACTATCCGGACGCCACGGTCATCAAGCTGGAGCAGAACTACCGGAGCACCGCGAACATTCTGGACGCGGCCAATCAGGTGATCGCTCATAACGCGGAAAGAAAGGCTAAGAAGCTGTGGACCGAGGAGGGCGAAGGGGAGAAGATTCATCTGCTGGCGGCCGGAGATGAGCGGGAGGAAGCGGCCTGGATCACGGATACCATCCGCAGCCTGGGCCGGAGCGGAGAGAAGCTGGGGGATACGGCCATCCTGTACCGGACCAACGCCCAGAGCCGCGTGCTGGAAGAAATGCTCATGCGGGGCGGCGTGCCGTACCGGGTGTTCGGAGGCCAGAAGTTCTACGAACGGAAGGAAATCAAGGATATCATCTCCTATCTGCGGGTGATCGTGAATCCCCGGGACGACTTCAGCCTGCGGCGGATTCTGAATGTGCCGAAGCGGAGCATCGGGGACGCGACGGTTCAGGAGCTGACGACCCACGCGGAGGGGATGGACATGTCCCTCTACAGCGCGCTGAGCGATCTGCCGGAAACCCTGGGGACCCGGGCCAGGAAGGCGGTTGGGGATTTTTACATGACCATGACCATCCTGAACGCCATGAAGGACGTGCTGCCGCTGGAAGAATACGTGAAGACCCTGATCGAAAAGACCGGCCTGCGGGCGCAGTACGAAAAGGAAGACACCGACGAGGCCCGGAGCCGGATCGAAAATATCGACGAATTTCTGGGCGCGGTTCATGAATTTGCTGCGCAGAGCGAAGACCCGAGCCTGGAAGGCTATCTGGAGAACGTGGCGCTGGTGACGGATCTGGACCGGGCGGAGGACGACCGGGGATTCGTGACCATGATGACGCTGCATTCAGCCAAAGGGCTGGAATTCGGGAACGTGTTTATTGCCGGCTTGGAGGAAAACATCTTTCCCAGCAGCCGGAGCGTGGACAATGAACGCCGGCTCGAAGAGGAGCGGCGGCTGATGTATGTGGGGATTACCCGGGCCCGCCGGAGGCTCTATCTGACGAGGGCCCGGCGGCGGATGCTCTATAATCAGGAGAATTTTAATCCACCCAGCCGGTTTCTGAAGGAAATTCCGGCCAGACTGCTGGACGGCACAGGCGCGGAAGAAAGAACCGCTCCCCTCCGGACGGGATACGGGGGCTATCCGGTTCGGCAGCAGCCGGGATACGGCGCCTATCCGCCCCGCCGGCAGCCGGGATCCGGATCCTCCGGAGGATTCGGCGGCAATCCCCGGGACGCCCTGCCCCGGAAGGCAGGGAACACCGGGAGCACCGGAAGCACCGGAAGTACCGGGAACGCCGGCGCCCTGGGCCTGCCGAAGATCGTCATCAAGGGAAAGCCGCTGGACCAGATTCCCGGAGTCAGCAGGGGGTTCGGCCAGCCGCAGGCTCAGAGCAAAGCCCGGGCGCTGGAGGAAAGCGCCATGGCCCGGCTGTTTCAGCCCGGGAACCGGGTGGCCCACCGGAAATTCGGCAAAGGCCGGGTGACCGGGATTCAGGGCAGCGGGTCCGACGCCCGGGTGACGGTGGCTTTTGACGCGGGCGGGGAAAAGGAATTTGCCCTGAGCATCGCCCCGATCGTAAAGTTGGAGGAATAAAGCATGATTTTCAGGAATCTCGGAACATGGATTAGCAGCCTGCGGGCGGATCCGATCGGGACGCTGATCGAAATCGTCTTCATGGTGGCGGCGCTGCTGCTGAGCCTGATGCTGCATGAAATCGGCCACGGGTACGCGGCGCTGAAATGCGGGGATCCGACGGCGAAGATGCTGGGACGGCTGACGCTGGATCCCCGGAAGCATCTGGATCCCATCGGCGCCATCTGCATGTTCATGCTGGGCATCGGATGGGCGAAGCCCGTTCCCATCAATCCCCGGAACTTCCGGAACAGGAACCGGGATATGATCATCGTCTCCTTCGCGGGAATCTTTGTGAACCTGGTGCTGTTTACGGTCTCCTGCTTTCTGTATGTGCTGAGCTTCAAGGCCGGCGGAACGGTGATGGCCTATGCGCGGGAGTTCCTGGTGATTCTGCTGAGCTTCAACATTTCCCTGGCGATTTTCAACCTGGTGCCGGTGCCGCCCATGGACGGATACCGGCTGGTGAACCAGATTTTCTTCCGGGGAGAGCTGGACCGGCAGATGACGCCCCAGACCATGCAGATCATTCATATGATCTTTCTGTTCATCTGCCTGAGCGGCGTGCTGAGCACCACCTTCAGCCGGGTTTGCAGCTTCTGCATGAACGGGATGGTCAACCTCTTTTACCAGCTTTTGTTTTGACGGCAAGGAACCGCTTCGGCGGTCTGTGGACACAATGGAGCGGGAAGGCTGACGCATGGACATGAATTTTCGGCTGAAGGATTTCGACGGGCCGCTGGATCTGCTGCTGACCCTGGTGGGAAAGGCCCAGATCGACATTAAGGAAATCTTCATCAGCGATATTACGGATCAGTATCTGGCGATCGTCCGCGGGGCGGAAGACCTGAACATGGAGGAAGCCAGCGACTTTCTGGTGATGGCGGCTACGCTGGTGGAGATCAAGAGCCGGGCCATGCTTCCCCGGGCGCCGGAGCCTGTGGAGGGGGAAGAGGATCCGGAGACGGAGCTGATCCGCCGGCTGGAGGAATACAAGCGCTACAAGGAGAGCGCGGAGGAGCTGCGGGATTTTGAGGAGGCGGCGAAACACGTTTTCACGAAGCTGCCGGAGGAATACCCGCTGCCCCCCCAGGAGGTGGAGCTGACCGGGCTGACCCTGGAGGGGCTGACGGAAGCCTTTCTGCGGATCTGGGCCCGGAAGCCCGAGGCGGCGGAGGAGGAAGAGAACCACTACGCCCGCCGGGAGATTCACCGGGATCAGCACTCGGTTCAGGAATGCATGTTGGAACTGATCAACCGGCTGCGGCAAAAGAAGCGGATGCGCTTTGAGGAAGCTTTTTCCGAAGCGCCGACCCGGGAAGAGGTGGTGACCTATTTTCTGGCGGTGCTGGAGCTGCTGAAGCTGGGACGGATGCATCTGGAACAGACCGAAGTCTACGGAGAAATCCACCTGATTTCCGGCAAGGCGCCCTTTACGGAGATGCCGGAGG
>CAZMFY010000171.1:0-5643 GCA_964565635.1 uncultured Oscillospiraceae bacterium | reverse complement strand
CGAATTCCAGGTTCCTGGCCGCCCCCAGCATCTCCTCCTCCAGCTGGCGGGCCAGAGCAGCGCCGTCAGGACGGTAAAGACCCTGACGTTCCGCAGGTTCGCGGCGCTTTCGATGGCGCCGAATAATCCGGCTTTTCCTTTGGACATGATCTGATTCGGAATCAAGTGGGACACCTCCGATCTGTATGTGATTTTCGGCATGGATGAAGTCGCGCGGATGAGATTGAATTCGACAGGAATGAAGCGTTGCTGATAAACGTATTATGCCCCGGGGACCCGCCTGTGTCAAGGGCCGGCGGGCACGGATCAGGGTAAGATTTTTTACCGGAGCCGGGGTGCTCTGCCGATCGGGGGGGCAACAGAGGGGACAGTCCCTCCGTTTCACATTCGTGCAACATAGAGGGACAGTCCCCCTGTTTCACCGGGAAGGCGGGCGGGGGGCGACGGGGAGCCGGGTTGCTTGTCCCGTCTCTGTTCTCCTCCGTTCCTAGCCGGGATGTCAAGTGGAAAGCGGAACGAAAAGGACCGTCCCTCCGTTCCGTCCCTGTTCCCCTCCGTTCCTAGCTGGGATGTCAAGTGGAAAGCGGAACGAAAAGGACCGTCCCTCCGTTCCAGAACGGAAAGGACCGTCCCTCCGTTCCACTGTTCCCCTCCGTTCCTAGCCGGGATGTCAAGTGGAAAGTGGAACGAAAAGGACCGTCCCTCCGTTCCAAAAAGGACCGTCCCTCCGTTCCACACCCGGGAGAAGGCGGGATTTGTCTCGAATGGCGGAATGGGGATGAAAACAGACAAACAAAGACAAGAAACGACAAGCGGAAACGATGACTTTTCGGGCGGGGGAGTGTTAAGATCTGACCAGGATGAAACAAGCGCATCAGCGTTGAAATATCAAAAGCGGAACACGCGGAAAGGGGAGCGGAAGATGCCGGAGAGGAACACGGTCAGCGGGCGGAAACGGGCGAAGGCCGGCGCGTGGAAAAAGAATCTTTGGTTGACCACCATGGTGCTCCCCGGAGCGGTATGGCTGCTGCTGATCCGGTACCTGCCCATGTTCGGGATCGTGCTGGCCTTCAAGGACTACAGGGCCCAGCGTCCGAACACCTTCTGGAACAACATTCTGAAGAGCGAGTGGGTCGGGCTGAAAAACTTCCGGTTTCTCCAGAGCCCGGACACCGCGGTGATGATCCGGAACACCCTGGGATACAACCTCCTGTGGATTATTCTGGGGCTGGTGATCTCCGTAACATTAGCGGTGATGATGAGCGAGCTGACCAACCGGCTGATGGCCAAAGCCTATCAGACCATGATGTTCTTTCCCTACTTTCTGAGCTGGGTGGTGGCCAGCTACTTCGTGCTGGCCTTCCTGGATCCGACCAGCGGCATGATTACCGCCATGCAGAAGGCCGGCGGCGGGGTGGCTTCCAATTTCTACCATGAAACCAAATGGTGGCCGCTGATCCTGACGATCTGCAATCTGTGGAAGAACATCGGATACTCCTCGGTGCTTTATCTGGCGGCTATCACGGGCATCGACACGACCCAGTACGAGGCGGCGGCGGTGGACGGGGCCAGCAAATGGCAGCAGGTCTGGCATGTGACGCTGCCCAACATCCGGACGATGATCGTGATCCTGCTGATCATGAACGTGGGCAAGATCTTCAACGCGGACTTCGGGCTGTTTTATAACGTGCCACAGAACTCCGGCACCCTGTATCCGGTGACCCAGGTGGTTGACACGTACGTTTATCGGGCCTACGCCAACACCCACGACATCGGCATGAGCTCGGCGGCGGGCTTCCTGCAGAGTGCGGTTGGACTGGTCTGCATCGTGGGGGCCAACGCCATCGTACGGAAGATCGACCCGGAAAGCAGCCTGTTCTGAGGAATAGGCTGCCCGGGGCCAAAGGGAGCGGAAACCAAAGGAGCGGGGGCCGGGCTGGCCCGGAGGCGCGGCGGCCCAAGCCAAAAGAACGGGCCCAAAAGAACGAGACCCGATGGCGCGGGGCCCGGGCCGGAGAAACGGCGCGTGAAAAATCAATTTCGCGGCGGACGAGGACAGTGGATCTGCGCGGGGCCCGCAACGGCATCATCATTCGCGAGAGCAAAAGGAGGGAGAGGACATGACGACGGCAGCCGGGAGGAAGATCCGGGGACGGACCGCCTCCCTGAACCGATTCGGGGCGGGAACCCAGGCGTGGTTCCACGCGATTCTGGGCATCTTTGCCCTGCTGTGCATCGTTCCCTTCCTGTTCGTGGTCATCATCAGCTTCACCAGCGAGGAGAGCATCCGGCAGATCGGATACAGCTTCCGGCCCCTGGGCTGGAGCGTGCAGGCCTACGAATACACCTTCCGGCTGGGGGATCAGCTGTGGCGGAGCTATTTCAACAGCTTCCTGATCACCGCCATCGGCACCTTCCTGAGCGTGCTGATGACCTTCCTGTACGCATATCCCCTGTTCCGGAAAGACTACGCCCGGCGGAACTTCTTCAACTACCTCAGCTTCTTCACCATGATCTTCGCGGGCGGCCTGGTGCCCACCTACGTGATCTGCAAGAGCCTGCTGGGGATGAGCGATAACTACGCGGCGCTGATCGTGCCGATGCTCTTCAGCCCCTTCAACGTGACCATCATGCGGACCTTCTTTCAGACCTCCGTGCCCATGGAGCTGATCGAGGCGGCCACCATCGACGGCAGCGGGGAATACCGGACCCTGTTCGGGATCGTGTTTCCCATCGTGACCCCCGGCATCGCCACCATCGCGCTGCTGGTGTCCCTGGGATACTGGAACGAATGGTTCCTGAGCCTGCTGTATATCAACAAGAACATGTCCATCATTCCCCTGCAGTATCTGCTGATGCGGATGCAGCGGAACGCGGACTTCCTGGCCAAGAATTCCGCCATGATCGGGGCGGACGCGGCGAAGGCGGCGGGGCAGCTGCCCTCCCAGACCCTGAAGATGGCCCTGGTGGTTTTCATCGTGCTGCCCATCGCCTGCGCCTATCCCTTCTTCCAGCGGTACGTGGTGGCGGGGCTGACCGTGGGCTCCGTGAAGGGATGAGCCGAATAAACCGGAATCCGGAGGGAGAGCCCTCTGCAAAATATTTCCCCATTCATCCATTTTTTTAAAGGAGGTACATTTCCATGAAGCGTTTCCTGAGTCTGGTTCTGTCCCTGACCCTGATCCTGGGCCTGTGCGGGTTTGCCCGGGCCGACGACCTGCCCGTGATCACCATCATGTTCCACGGCTCCAACGTCACGGATGATACCGCGGTGCTGGAGAAGGTCAACGAGTACATCGCCGATAAAGTCGGCGCGAAGCTGGAAGTCATCTGGGGCACCTGGGGCGACTTCGACGAGAAGGCCAGTAACGCCCTGACCACCAGCGACAAGGATGTGGACATGGTGTTCACCTGCAGCTGGTCCGCGGACGAGTTCAACACCTACGCGAAGAAGGGCTACTTCGAGCCCCTGGATGAGTATTTCGAGAAGGCGCCGGAGCTGGGCGCGGCCCTGAAGGCGGCCCTGCCGGAAGCCCTGATGCAGGCCGCGACGGTGGAAGGCCCCGATGGCGAGAAGCATATCTACGCGGTGAACGGCTTTAAGGACACCGCCACCCAGAATACCTGGGACATCAACGTGACCCTGCTGAAGGAACTGGGCTACACCGTGGAGGACGTGCAGCGGCTGGGCTTCTTCGGCTGGGGCGAGATCTTCGCCAAGGCCAAGGAAGTCAAGGGCGACAGCTTCTATCCCTTCCTGGTTGAGCCGGCGGTGGCGGAGCGCATGGTGACCAACACCATCATCGTGACCGGCGACAGCGGCAGCGTGAACCTGCTGAGCTACTACATGGATCCCACCGACGTGAGCAAGGCCGACGCCAAATACGGCAACGTGCTGCTGAACAAGTTTGCCACCGACGAATATGCCGCCTTCGCGAAGCAGATGCGGGAATATTACCTGGCGGGCTACATCAACCCCGCGCTGGCCGTGGCGGAAACCTCCAACGACACCCGCACCAACGCCCAGAAGGAAGCCGCGTATCTGATCGGCACCCAGAGCTATGCCTACGGCTATGAGTACGACGCCGGGGTGCTGGCCCGGGGCGTTGAGGTTCAGTTCCTGCCCTGCACGGAGCCCTATGTGGACACCACCATCTCCCAGGGCGCCATGGTAGCCATCAACAGCGCCTCCGAGCATCCGGAAGAGAGCTTCAAATTCCTGGCGCTGCTCAACAGCGATCCCTATCTGATGACCCTGATGAACTACGGTGTGGAAGGCGTGCACTACACCCTGGACGAGGATGGCCTGGTCGTCTTCACCGAGGAGCGGGCCAACTACTCCCCCTGGCTGAACGGCATGGGCAACGTGACCCTGCTGCCCGACACCCAGGCGGAGGGCAAGGGATTCCGGGAAGCCTTCAAGGAATACTATGCCTCCGGCAAGGCGATCCCGATTCTGGGCTACATCTTCAACAACGAGCCCGTGAGCAACGAGATGGGCGCCCTGGCCAACGTGGCCGCTCAATACGCCCTGGCGCTGGACTGCGGCGCGGTGGATCCGGAGACGGAGCTGCCGAAGTTCCTGGAGGCCCTGAACGGCGCGGGCATGGAGACCTATCTGGCCGAAGCCAACGCGCAGCTGGCCGCCTTCCTGGGAGAATAATCCGGAAGTGAACTGAGAACACGGCTGCCGCGGGGATCCTCCCGCGGCAGCTTTTCTGAAAGCGGCGCCGGGAGCAAAGGCATGGATCCGGCCGGCGCCGGGAGCAAAGGGACGGATCCGGCCGACCCCAAAATCAAAGGCGGGATCCGGCCGGCCCGGGAGCAAAAAGCGGGATCCGGCCGGCGCCGGGAGCAAAGAGACGGATCCGGCTGGCCCAAAAATCAAAGGCGGGATCCGGCCGGCCCCGGGGCAGGGACTTGCCAGCGATACGAATTGGATCGGCGCCGGGAGCAAAGGGACGGATCCGGCCGGCCCCAAAATCAAAGGCGGGATCCGGCCGGCGCCGGGAGCGAAGACGGATCCGGGAATCAATCAAACGCCGACAGGACAGCGCGTTTCGGGAGGAAAATTCGCCATGCGTTACGGAAGCTTCGACGACGTCAGCAGGGAATATGTGATCGAGGACGTCAGCTGCCCTCAGCCCCTGACCAACTATCTGGGAACCCAGCGGATGGGGGCGGTGATCAGCCATCAGGCCGGCGGCTACAGCTGGCTGGACACGCCGGAATACGGCCGGATCACCCGGTTCCGGCCCAACAGCCTGCCCACGGAGGGCCCGGGCCACTGGGTCTATCTGCGGGACGATGAGGACGGGCAGAGCTGGTCCGTCAGCTGGCAGCCCGCGGGTGGGGAGGATCCCTCCGGATACCGCTGCAGGCACGGCCTGAGCTATTCGGTTTTCGAGGCGGCCCGCCACGGCATCGAGGCCTCCCAGACGCTGCTGATTCCCCGGGAAAAGGATATTTCCGTCGATCCGGTGGAGGTATTCGACGTCCGGGTGAAGAATGTTAGTAAGGAGATCCGCCGCATCAGCGTATACGGATATGTGGAATTTTCCTTCCATCATATCGAATTTGACAACCAGAATTTTCAGATGAGCCTGTACTGCGCCGGCTCCCTGTGGGACCGGAACGCGGTGG
>CAZMFY010000170.1:0-5687 GCA_964565635.1 uncultured Oscillospiraceae bacterium | reverse complement strand
GTGCTCAGGCTGTTCAACCTGGCGGGCAGCGCCAGCGGTTCGCCGCTGGTGTGGCCCAGCAGGGTGGCGCACCGCAGCAGCGTGGATTTCCCGCTGCCGCTGGGGCCGATGATGCTCAGCACCTGGCTTTCCTCCACGCTGAGGGACAGATCCGTCAGCACCTCCCGGGAGCCGAAGCTCTTCCGGCAGTGATTGATTTCCAGCAGTTTTTTCACCCTTTCCCCTCCTCTCAGCGGTAATAGCTCAGCCGTTTTTCCACCCGGCCCATGACGAAGTCCACCACCAGATTAAATACGTAGTAGAACAGGCCCGCCACCAGGAAGGGAACGAAGCTGGTCTGGGAATTGGCAATCTGCTTTCCGATGGTAAACATCTCCTGATAGGACACGGTGAAGGCCATGGAGGTGTCCTTCACCAGGGTCACCACCTCGTTGGTCACCGAGGGAAGGATCCGCTTGATCACCTGGGGCAGAATGATCCGCAGAAAGGTCTGGGACTTCGTGTATCCAAGCACCTCCGCCGCCTCATACTGCCCCGTGGGCATGCTTTCGATGCCGCCCCGGTAGATCTCGGCGAAATAGGCGGCATAATTGATGGCGAAGGCCACCACCACCGGGATCAGCTTGTTCCGGGAAACGCTCAGCCGGAACAGGTAATAGGGGCCGTAGGTCACCGCCAGCAGCTGCAGCATCAGGGGGGTCCCCCGCAGCACGGAGATGACGCCCCGGGTCAGGGTGGATACGAATCTGTTCCTGCTCATCCGCAGAAGGGCTACAAGCATGCCCAGGGGGAGCGAAAACAGCAGGGTCAGGAAAAAGATGGCGCAGGTTTTTCCGAATCCCTCTCCCATCTTCAGAAACATGGTGGTCAGCGTCATGCTGGTTTCCTCTCTTCAACAGAAATGCCCGGAGGAAAGCCCTCCGGGACAGTGCGCTTTTCCAAGAACAGGCTGCTTTATTCCGCTTTGGACAGGAACAGCAGGTTGACCGGATCAATCAGCGGATACCTGGCGGCGATCTCCGCGTAGGTTCCGTTTTCCACCAGGGTCTGAACCGCGGCTTCAATCTTCGCGCAGAGCTCTTCCTCGCCCTTCCGGAAGGCCAGCCCGTAATATTCCGCCCCCAGCTCCTCGTTCAGGATTTCCAGCCGGTCCTCCTTGCCCGCCACATAGTTCTCCGCCACGGGCATGTCCACGAACACCGCGTCCACCGCGTTCCCCTCCAGCTCCGTAAAGCAGGCCAGGAAGTTTTCGCAGGTCACCAGCTCCTGGAAGGTTGCTTTCAGATCCGCCAGATCCTCATTCAGCAGCGTTTCGCCGGAGGTTCCCAGCTGAACGGCCACCACCTTGCCCGCCAGATCGGCGGAGGAGGCGATGCCGCTGTCCTTTTTCACCACCAGCACCTGGGTATTGTAGAAATAAGGCTGGGAAATCACGTATCCCTCTGCTTTCATGGAATCCAGGATCGTCATGCCGGACCAGATCACGTCGCATTCATGATTATCCATCTGGATCAGCTTGTTCGTCCAGTCCACGGGAAATACGCCGTACTCCAGGCCCGCCACCTCGCAGGCCGCCTTGCAGATCTCCACGTCAAAGCCGGTGTATTCCCCGTCGTCCCCGATATAGCTGAAGGGATTGAATTCCGGGTCGATCCCCTGCACAAAGGTGTCCGCCAGCGCCGCGCCGCAGCACAGCAGCATCGCCAGAGCCAGCATCCAGGCCGTCATCTTTTTCATATTCATTCATCCTCCTCGTCGATCCCGCAAGCGTATCAGTGAAGCACCGCACTGCTACATTAACACTTTACCGAAATAAAGTCAATCCCCAAAAACGCGGCCTCCCGGAAAATTCGGAAGGCCGCGCTGTATTTTTCCTGTTTGGGTCGGGCCAAAGGCCTGCCGTCCAGTCCTTATGCGATCGGATCCTTATGCTGAGGCCGCTTCGTCTCCGCCAGGGTGCATCCGCCGATGAATTCCCGCAGCAGGCTCAGCGGCGGAATCTCATCCAGCATTTCTTCCGGCACGTCCGGCAGGTAGTTCAGGGTTTTGATCAGCCGGCGGGCCAGCAGGTAATTGGGCGAGGAATCCGGCACCGCCTTCAGCAGGTCATACACGAAGGGCTTCAGCACCGGCAGCTCATAATGCAGCGCCGTATTGAACATGGCGTCCGCGTCCTCCTGATAGGGGAAGATCCATTGCTCCTCTCCGGCCCGGACGCTGGGCCACATGGCCAGGGTCTTCTCCGGTGAGGTTCCCCGGTACAGGTAATCCCGCACCACCCGCCGCAGCAGCCGCACGTCCGTGGTGCGGATCCGGTTGTGGTCGTCCAGGTTCAGGCAGGTCAGGGCGGAAACGAAAATTCGATAAACCTCCTCCGCCGGGAACAGGTCCGCCACGAAGGGATTCAGCCCCTGAATGCCCTCCAGGACAATCACTTCGTCCGGCCGCAGGGTGATAGGGGTGGGATCCTCTTCCGACCTGCCGGTGGCAAAGTTAAAGGTAGGCAGCGTGACCGTCTCCCCCGCTAGCAGGGCGGTGATTCTCTCCTTCATCAGGGGCAGATTCATGGCGTCGATGGATTCCAAATCCACCAGCCCGTTGGGGCCGGGCTGAATCTTATCCCGATCCAGATAGAAATCGTCCATGGAGATGACCCGGGCCGGATGCCCCTGCACCTGCAGGTGAACCGCCAGCCGCCCGGCAAAGGTGGTTTTCCCGCTGGAGGAAGGCCCTGCCACCAGCACGATGTGCTTGTAATGCTGGTGAATCTTTACCGCGATCTCGCTCAGCGCCCCTTCATGCAGCGCCTCATTCACCCGGATGAAGTTCCGCAGATGATCCTCCTCGATCATCCGGGAAACGTCCGTCACGTTCCGAATCCCCAGAATATTGCACCACCGGGCGCTCTGGCTGAAAATGTCCAGATGCTTCGGCCGGTACATATAGGGAGCCGCATGGTCAAAATCCTTTCCGGCCGGCAGCTGCAGCACGAAGCCGCCCCGGAGTTCAAAGAGGGTAAACACCTTCACGTAACCTGTGGAGGGAGCCATGGTTCCGTAAAAATATTCCCACATGCCGTCGATGGAATACATGTCAAAATAGGGCACGGTGCGCCGCTCCAGCAGCTCCACCTTGTCCGGCTGCTGCTCCTCGGCGAAATAGTCGATGGCATCCGCCTTCGACCAGCGTTTCTTTTCGAAGGGCAGATCCAGCTCCACCAGCCGACGCATTTCGTTCTCGATCCGGACGATATCTTGCCTGTGCAGATTCCGGCCCGGCAGCCGGACGAAGACCCCGTATCCCACGGAATATTCAATGCGGACCTGCTCATAGGGGAAAAGGTGCTTCAGGGCCAGCAGCATCACGAAGCGCAGGGACCGCTCATAGATCCGGCGTCCTTCCTCGTGCTCCAGCGTCAGGGGGATCAGCTCGCAGCTCTCCGAAAGGGGCTCGCCCAGCTCCACCGACAACCCGCCCTTCAGCGCCGCCAGGGTTCCCACGGGAAAAGCGTCCAGCGCCTTCAGACAATCCTGAACGCTGGTTCCTTCCTTCAGTTCCGCCTCGTGTTCATGGGTACGAATAATCATGGGCAGCCTCCTTCTTCGGTTTTTTTGTCCCGCCGGCCTTATACGTGCCGCTGGGATGCCCGCTGGCGGGCCTGAAACTGTTTGGTATGGACATAAGCGATATTGGAATGGTTCGCCGGAGCCACGGAGCGGCGCATCAGCACATGATCCTCCTCCGGCCGCAGGGTCAGCCGCAGCAGCATTTTTCCATGGTTCCTGCATTTCCCCAGGGAAATATATTTATCTGGGCTCTGAGGAACATATTCGCCGTCCAGGGCCAGATTCCTGCCACAGCGGGGGCAGACCGGTTTCAGGGCGATCTCGCTTTCCAGCGCCGCCCGCAGGGACGGGAAGGAAGTCATGGCGGTTTTCTCCCGGTCCTTATGCTGATGGTGGATCAGGGATTTGGGCTGCAGCGCGTGATCCAGCACCCGGGCCGGATCCGGCAGCGTACGGAAGACCAGCGCCGTATACCATGCGTCGTTTTTCGCGTTATGAAAGGCCTTGTCCTCCTCCGGCGCGATTTCCATCAGCTCCATCGCCTTCTGCAGAGAGGGCCGGTCCTTCAGCTGGTGCACCTCCGTGAACAGCTTCTGAATGTCGTACAGGGGGGACAGGTGAATATCGCCGCATTCGAAAAAGTCGATGTTCTGCTGCAGTACGCTTACGTCGTCGCAGCCCCAGGTCAGGAGCGCGTAGTCGTCCCCGCACCAGGCGGCAAACTGCTCCAGCGCCTCCCGAAACTGCGGCGCGCCGGCCAGCTCCTCCGCCCCCAGCCCCGTCATCCGGCGGATGCGGGGATGAATCTGCCGGTATTCCGTCGGCGCGATGGGCAGCGACAGGGTCTCCGTAATCTCCAGATTCTCATCCAGCCGGGCCGCCCCGATCTGAATCATTTCAAAGATCAGCCGGTCCCCTACCCGCTTATAGGCGGGGCTCTGCCAGGAAATCGGCTGATTCCATTCCAGATCCAGGATAATATAGTGCATGAAAATCCGATCTCTCCTCACATCGCCGTCCGTCGGGCCTACCCTCCGACCGCCGGCACGAAAATACCGTCCCCTTCGGGAATCCCTGTCAGTATAAGGGAGCGCCGGGTTTTTTGCAAGTGCTTTCCCCGCTTGCAAAAAAAGGCGCTTCCCCGTATACTGATGATCAGAAATTTCCTGTCGGAAAGGACTGTTTCCATGCCGCATGTTGTCGTCATCGGCGCCGGAGCCGCGGGGCTCATGGCCGCGATTTTTGCCGGAAGGGCCGGCGCCCGGGTCACGGTGCTGGAGCATAATGAAAAGCCCGGAAAGAAGATCTACATCACCGGGAAGGGCCGCTGCAACTGCACCAACGACTGTACGCTGGAGGAGTTCCTCCGGGAGGTTCCCCGGAATCCCCGGTTCCTCTACAGCGCCCTGAGCTTCTTCTCCCCTCAGGATCTGATCGCCCTGCTGGAGGAAAACGGCTGCCCCGTGGAGGTGCAGCGGGGCCGACGGGCCTATCCCGCCTCCATGAAGGCCAGCGACGTGACGAAAACCCTGGTGGCGCTCTGCCGCGGCGCCGGGGCGGAAATTCTGCTGAACCGGCAGGTTTCCGCCCTGTGGACGGAGGCGGACAGCGCCCCCGGGGAGCCGTCGGGCCGGCTTCGGATCGCCGGGGTTTCCCTGGCTGACGGCACCCGGATCGCCGCGGATCGGGTCATCCTGGCTACCGGCGGGCTCAGCTATCCCGCCACCGGCTCCACCGGGGACGGATACGCCTTGGCCCGGTCCTCGGGGCATACCGTAACGCTCCTTCTTCCCTCCCTGATTCCCCTGGAATCGGAGGAAGCCTGGCCCGCCTCCCTCCAGGGGCTGAGTCTGAAAAATGTCCGCATAACCCTGAAAGCCGGAAAAAAAGTCCTGTATACCGAACTGGGCGAGATGCTCTTCACCCATTTTGGCTTTTCCGGCCCCCTGATTCTGGAAGCCAGCTGCCATCTGCCGGAAGGGGACAGGCCTTTTTCCCTGTCCCTGGATCTGAAGCCGGGGCTGACCCGGGATCAGCTGGACGCCCGGCTGCTGCGGGATCTGGAAGCCGGCGGAAAAAAGCAGCTGAAAAACATGCTTCCCGGTCTGCTCCCGGTCAGCC
>CAZMFY010000169.1:0-5703 GCA_964565635.1 uncultured Oscillospiraceae bacterium | reverse complement strand
GGCCGCTCTGCCGGGGCACCCCGAATTTGGAGGTATAATCGTTCTCCGCCCGGGCAATGATTTTCAGCTCCATGTTTTCCTTTTCAAGCATAATTCCCCTTTTCCGCGGAAAAGGGGAAGGATCTTCGGGTTTCGGTTTATCTGCCCCCGGGGCCGAACCGCATCTGCCGCTCCATGGTTTCCGGATGCAGGGCGCTGGCCCGGGCTATTTCCTTCGTAATCTTTTCTTCTCTGGCCAGCCGCGCCAGCTCGCTGTCCATGCTCAGCATGCCGCTGCCGGCGCCGGAGATGGCGTTGTCGATCTGGTGGGTCTTTCCCTCCCGGATCAGGTTCTGGATGGCGGGATTCACCGTCATCACCTCGAACACCGGATACAGGGTGCCGTCGGTGCCCGGAAGCAGCCGCTGGCTGACCACCGCCCGCAGCACCATGCTCAGCTGGGTGCGGATCTGGTTCTGCTGCTCCGCCGGGAAGGCGTCGATCACCCGGTCGATGGTCTTCGCCGCCCCCAGGGTATGCAGGGTGGAAAAGAGCAGATGCCCCGTTTCCGCGGCGGTAATGGCGGTGGAAATGGTTTCGATGTCCCGCATCTCCCCCAGCATGACCACGTCCGGCGCCTCCCGCAGGGCCGCCCGCACCGCCCGGGCAAAGCTGGAGGCGTCCTCGGGAATTTCCCGCTGGCTCACCAGGCACTGCTTATGGCTGTGCAGATATTCGATGGGATCCTCAATGGTAATGATATGCCCGCTGCGGGTCGTGTTGATCCGATCCAGCAGGCAGGCCAGGGTAGTGCTCTTGCCGGAGCCCGCCGGGCCCGTCACCAGCACCATGCCGCTGCGCAGGTCCGCCAGCTGCATCACCAGGTCCGGAATATGCCGCTCCTTCGGATCCGGCAGCCCGAAGGCCACCACCCGCAGCACCGCCGCCAGGGAGCCCCGCTGCCGGTATACGTTGCAGCGGAACCGGCTCAGATCCCGGATGGCGAAGGAGAAATCGTCGTCCCCGTCCTGCTCCAGATGTCTCTGGTCCCGGCCTGCCAGGTCGTAGGCCCGGTCGATGAGGGACTTAATTTCCGCCAGGTTCGCCTTCTCCTCGGTAATGCTGATCATCTTTCCCCGGGCCTTGGTGCTGATGGGGGAAAAGGGAATGATAAAAACGTCCGATCCTCCGGCATCGATGGCCGCCTTCAGCAGTTCGTCCAGCGTTCTCATTCCCCGGCGTCCTCCTCCGTCATCTCCTCCGACGGTTCCCCGTCATTCCCGGCGTCGGCTTCTTCCTCCTCAGACTCCTCCGGGTCGGCGTCCTCCGTCCAGCTGTCGTCCCAGTCGTTCCAGGAATCCTCGTCCCAGATGTCCTCTTCGCCCAGCCGGTGCCGCACCCATTCGGTCCGCTTCTCCGCGCCCGGCGGATTGATCCGAACCGCGCATTCCAGCTGCCGCAGGCCCCGCTGCTCTGTCCAGGAAACCGTGTCCCCTTCCAGGGTCATGCCCTCCGGCAGCATTTTCTCCGCCGCCGCCAGCAGGGCTTCTCCGTCCGCCGGCTTTGCCGCCAGGCATTCCGCCAGCACCCCGTCCAGCTTCGCCAGGCTTCTTTCCCCGTCGGCAAACAGGCCGTAGGCCTCCTGCCGGGTTTCCGCCGTCCGCACCGCCAGCGCCTGGTCGTTCCGGGCGGCAATCATGGTCAGCACGGCCAGCACCGTCAGCGCCAGCACCACCGCGATCAGAATCAGCGAGGACGCCCCCGGGCCAGCCGCGATCTTCCGCTTGCTCACGGGCTCACCTCCCCGGGAATATAATGGGTCAGGGGCAGTTCAAAAAGCTTTTCCCCGCCGGCCCGCTCCGCGGTGAAGGTCACCGTCCGCAGCGTTCCCGCGGGCGCGGCCTCCGTTTCCTCCGCCGCCGTCAGAATATAGTTTTCCTCCGCCAGGCGCCAGATTCCGCCCTCCTGCCGGAAGCCGGCTTCCTGCAGCGCCGCTTCCGCCGACTCCGCCCCGGCCAGCCGGGCATCCAGGTTTTCCACCCGGACCATGGCCAGGCTGGAGGCCCGGGCGTCCGCGCTCTTCAGCCGCGCCGCCCCGAACATCTCCACAATCACGCTCACGCAGAGCATAAAGAACAGGATGACCAGCGCCAGCTCAATCAGCAGCACATTGGCGGTACTGTGTTTTTTCATTCCTGCGCACCTCCCGCCCACAGCCATACGGCCACCGTTTCCGTGCCGCCCTCCGGCGTCTCGATCAGGGCCTCCAGGGTATTGCCCAGAATCCAGGGCTCAAAGCGGGTCATCTCCACCAGCGGCTCCCCCATCTCCTCTTCGAAGGGAGTATCCGCCCCGGTCAGGCTCTCCCGCAGGTATCCCCCCGCGCAGTACAGCCGGTGGTCATAGATTTCTCCGTCATAGTCGTTCCGGAAAACCAGCACGGGAATGCCGCCTTCCTCCCGGACGGAGACGATGCCCGCGTCCTCTCCCTGGGCCGCTCCCCGGATAATGGCCGCCGCCGTCCGAACCGCGTTGTTCCGATGGGAGGCCTCCACCGTGCTCCGGTAAACCCGGGCGCTCATGGCCGTCAGCAGAATCGCGCAAACGGCAAAGATCGCCAGCAGCAGAAAGATGAATACATTCTGGATCCGCATGGGCGGCCGTTGTTTCCGCTTCTCGCTCACAGATCCCTCACCCCCCGCTCGTGCACCTCAATGGTGGGCATCAGGTTTGAGGCAAAGGCGTCGTATTCCACCACAAACCGTTCCGTATTATAGGCCAGCTGATAGTGATCCCGCAGATACTGCAGGTCCTCCGGATAGGTGCCCTCCACCGCGTAGCAGGTCAGGGCCGCGTTCTTCACCGCGTCGTAAACCAGCTGCGCCTCCTGGTCGCTGCCCGTATGGGTCAGCCCGCCGATCAGCACCACAAAACCCACGATCAGAGCGACAAAAACTGCGGCCGCGGCCAGATCCTTCTTCCCAAAGCGCATTTCCCTCGCTCCTTTCCTTGATTGTCTCTTATGCTTACAGGCTGCTCATGACGCCCGCCATGGGTAACATTGGAGAGCTGTCCAAATCTCCGATTTGGGTAACAGCTCCCATGCGCAAGGCGTCCCGCGCTGTCAGCGTGGCTGACGCCGGACGCACTCCCCGCTCCGATTGCCTTATAAGCTGCTCATGACGCCGGCCATCGGCAGCATCATACTTAAAAGGATCGCTCCGATGACGATGCTCAGCAGCGCCACCAGCACCGGCTCGATCAGGCTGATCATCCGGCTCAGATCGTCCTCCACCTGCTCCTCATAAACCTCCGCGATCCGGGTCATCACCTGGGGTTCATGCCCCGTGGCCGCCCCGATCTTCAGAATCCGGTTATGGAAATCCGAAAACAGCCCCGCCGAGGAAACCGCGTCCGCGAAGGATTCGCCCCCGTCCAGCTTCGTCCGGATGTCCTTCACCTTCCGGATGGATTCCTCATCCTCCAGGGCTCCGGCCGCCATATCCAGGGCGTTCTCCATGGGGAAGCCGCCGCTGAGCATCAGCCCCAGCATCCCGGCGATCCGGGAGGAGCTCAGCTTCTCCGTAATCCGCTTCACCGGCGGCAGCAGGTTCCGCAGCCAGGCCAGGGTCTTCTCCCGCAGGCCGGTCCGCATCAGAATCAGCACCGCGGCCACCGCGATCACCGCGATGCCGATCAGGACCAGCACCACCCAGCCCGCGGCGGTGCCGATGTTCATCATCCGCACGGCGGTTCCGTTCGGATCCACCCCCAGGCTGCCCAGCACCCGCCGGAACACCGGCATCACCCGCCACAGCAGCACGGCGATGATGACTACCATCATGATCCCCAGCACCAGCGGATAGGTCACCGCGCTGGAGGCCGCGTCCCGGATCTTTCCTTCCCGCTGATAGTAGGCGCTCAGGTTCCGCATGATCTCCTCAAGCCGGCCCGTTTCCTCGCCGATGCCAACCATCTCCACCATGTAGTGGGGCCATTCGCTCTCCCGCTCCTTCATGGCGATATACAGGGATCCGGTTTCCTCCACCGTCGAGCGCATCAGGCTGTAGGGGCGGACCCGGGCATTGGTCTTTTCCTCGTCCTCCGCCAGCATATCGACCCCGTCCCGGATCGTCATGCCGCTCTCCAGCATCAGCGCGATCTGGTCGCAGAAAACGCTCAGCTCCTCCGAGCTCAGCATCACGCCGCTTTTCTCCTTCGTCTGTGCCATCGTTCCCTTCCTCCCTGTTCCTTTCCGAAAAAGCGCCGGTTTCCCTGGCTCCCCGCTGCGGAAAACCGTTCCGCCCTGTCATCTTCGCTGTTCCCGCCCGGGCAGGCCGGGAATCGGATCAACGCTTCCGCTCCGTCCTCAGTAATACCGCTCCACCGTATAGCTTCCGTTGCTCACCGCATTGAGCTCCGCCGTGGGATCGAAGAATTTCTCCTTCCCGTTCACCACCGCCGTCACCCAGGAGTGATATACGGAGGCGTTCAGCGTCCCGATCATCAGCCGGGCCGGCACCCCCTGGCTCCGCAGCATGCAGACCATGATGGCGCTCAGATCCTGGCAGATTCCCATGCCCTTCTTCCAGGCCTCGTCAATATCCGGCAGCTGCCCCGGCTTCACGCTCACCGACTTGATATAGTCGTAATTGAAGTTTTTCTTCATATAATCGCAGACGGCCTTATAGATATCCGTCTGACTGGTCATGCCGGCGCAGATTTCCGTGGCCTTCAGCACCGCCGCGGTCTGCGTGTCATAATTCACATATTGATTTGGATAGAGAAACGCGCTGAGCTCATCCTCCATCTTGGCATTGATGGACAGCTTTCCTTCCTCGGAATATTTCTTTCCGCTCACGTTCTTATACAGCTTGAAGGTATATTTTCCGCTCCCCATCTGCAGGGGAAAAACCTCAAAATCCCCCTTGTTGTTCAGATCGTAGGTCATGGTCGTCCCGTCCTTGACCACCCGGACCTTCAGCCGCTTCTTTCCCTTGGAGGCCTTCACCAGGACGTATCCCGCGTCCATATGCGTATAGTCTACCGTCAGCCCGCCGGCGGATTTCTTTTTATTTCCGCCCTCCGGCATCAGCACGTCAGACAGGCAGGTCACCGTGGCAATCACGATAACCAGCAGGCAGGAAACGCTCCAGATCAGCGCCCGCCTCCAGTCTCTCTCCTGTCTCATGTCCTGTCCCTCCGGTTTCTTCATGAAAAAAACACAATACGCGCCATCGTCTTTTCGGATCAGTTCTCCCGCCGGCCTCTCCCGGCTTCTCCCCGGAAGTATAACATATTCTTACCCCGCTGACAATTCGTTTTTTCCTGTTTAAGCCCTGACGCCTTTGGTTTTTGCACCGTGAAGCGTCCTGTCTTTTGCGCAGTGAAGCTTTTTGTCTTTTTACGCAATGAAGCAGGCGCAGGAAATGCCTCCTGCGCCTGCCCGTTTCCCTTTCCCGATATTACTGCTGCGGCGTACCCGTTACGATGCCGTAGATCAGGAGGATGATAATCAGCGCCGAAACGCCGTAAATCACCATATCCACCGTCCGCAGCGAAACGTTTTCCTTGATTTTGTCATATAACCGGTACCGCCGGGGGAGCTTCTGTTCGCCGAAATCCTTCTCGGATCTCACTTTAGCCTGTTCCATTTCCGCCCGCGTCTGCCGGATTTCCGCGTCTTTCTGTTTCATGGCTTACTTCTTCACAATGTACTTACGT
>CAZMFY010000168.1:0-5718 GCA_964565635.1 uncultured Oscillospiraceae bacterium | reverse complement strand
GGCGGGCCTGATCCATCGTGACATCGCGCCGGACAACATCATGATTACGGATGACGGCCGCGTGAAGGTGATTGATTTTGGCGCCGCCAGGCAGGTGATTGCGGATAAATCGCTGAACTATTCCATCATCCTCAAACCGGGATATGCTCCGGTGGAGCAGTATTCATCAAATGGGAAGCAGGGCCCCTGGACAGACGTTTACGCTGTTGGCGCCACGCTTTACCGCATGATTACCGGGCGCAAGCCGGTGCCTTCACTGGACCGGCTCGAGACCGATACACTGGTGCCGCCCTCGGCGCTGCGTGTCGCTCTGCCTGCTTACGGGGAGCAGGTCCTGATGGCTGCGCTGGCAGTGAACAAGGAACGCAGAATACAGAGCGCGCAGGAATTTAAGGATGCGCTCTCGGGTACAAAGGGCATGGACGCTCCGGCTTCCGGGCCGTATAATCAACCAGCAGGCGATCTTTATACAGAAGATCCGCAAGCATCTTTTTCGTGAATCCGCGCACGCGGGATTGAAGAGTCAATTCGGCGTTTTTTCCGCATACATCCACGGGATCATACTGAATGCAGCCTGACTGACGTATATACTGGTACGCTCCCGGTTTTCCGACAAAACGATATTTTCCCAACAGTCCCTGCTTACTGAGGATGAACCGTCTTGCCTGCTCCCGTGTCATTGTTCCCATATTTCTGAAACCTCACTGCAAAGCATTGCTGTCTCCATACTCCGTAGCCGGCAATTTCAATATTTAGCTTATTCTTCGAATGTCTGTTTCAGCAGTTCATAAAAGGAATCCATGTCATTCGTGGTCTCTGACCCACTGAAGCAGTTCTTCATATTTCATGCTGCCGTCTGCGACAGCAAGCCCGATATGAACCAGTTCCGCATCCGTGCAATCAATGCGGATACCGTTCATTTCAAGGAAAGTAAGCATAATATATGTACCGATTCGCTTGTTTCCATCGACAAATGCATGATTGGAAATCAGCGCGTACCCCAGCCGGGCTCCCTTTTCTTCTTTTGATGGATAGAATTCCTGACTTCCGAAGCCTGCGAACGCACTCTCAAGTGCAGAATCCAGCAATCCTTCATCCCGTACACCGACGCTTCCGCCGGTTGCTTCTGCAAGCAGCTGATGCAGAAGTTTCACTTTCTCTTTGGAGAATTTAATCATTTTGCAAGTTCCTCAAAAGCAGCTTTATGTTCACGAAGAATTCGTGCTGCAACGAAATCGATCTTTTCATCTTCAGTCATTTCAATCTGGGGTTCAGTATCCAAATCAATGACCAGATACTTTGGCCTGTTGTTCTTGAATACAACAATATGCCCTTTCTTCTCAGCCAATTTAGAAACTCTGGAAAAATTCTGATTTGCTTCTGTAGCAGTAACAATGGCGCCGGTATCGATATTCATCAAAACACCTCCTCAACCATATAATACCAAAATTATAGGCAAAATTCAACCTATTATGCTGTTGGTTTCAATCGTATTATATATTGTCAGACTGATAAATTCTGCGCTATTAAATAAATATTTCTACCGGAAATCTGGCTGAAAGAGCAGGAACGCCAACACAGGACTAAGAAAGAGGACGAGATCAAAACGCCTGTGACCATCCAGCAGAAATACGCTGTGGCCGGCGAATTACGGAAGGCCATGGTGGCAGCTATCGCGGAGATAACCGGCGAGAAGCCCAGGTATCTGGGAATGCCTTCACTGGCCTTCGAGATTGGCAGGTATTCCGTA
Source organism: uncultured Oscillospiraceae bacterium (assembly GCA_964565635.1). Classification (GTDB taxonomy): domain Bacteria; phylum Bacillota; class Clostridia; order Christensenellales; family Aristaeellaceae; genus Aristaeella. The sequence goes on along the minus strand of CAZMFY010000168.1, from coordinate 3,968 downwards.
AGCAAGGAAAGCATGCTCTGGGGACCCGATTGCAACGAGCTGATTCAGCAGCAGATCGAGCGAGGCCTCCCGGCGGAATGAGCAGTAAAAAAGGACAAAAAGAAATAAGCCCGGCTTCCGGAAATGGAGGCCGGGTATCGGTATACTGTAGTTACTCTTTCCAATGTTTGAGCTGGGAAATCCATGCGTCATACTGGCTGCGCAGGTTTTTAGCCGGCAATCCCTCAGGATTGGGCATGTGCTCGATCAGAAAATTCAACAGGGCATCTTTGCTCTGGTACACATATTTTCCATCCGCATAGCACCATTTACAGTAATCCTCGTTAAAGAAGCCATCCGGTTCCTTGCTGATCATACCATCCTCATCCAGTGGCATTCCGCAGCATTGACAATATAGTTTCCTCGGGGAGCCGAGCAGTGTATTGATGGAAACATCATATTCCCTGGAAAGAAGCTTCAACGTTTCTGTATTCGGCTGTGTTTCACCTGTTTCCCACCTGCTGACTGCCTGCCGGGTTACCAGCACGCGCTCGGCTAATTCTTCCTGCGTCAAATGATGCTTCTCTCTCAGATCCTTCAACAACTCACACATTGCCATGGATAAAGCCCTCCCTCGTTTGATTTACCTGTAGCATAAACTACGGCAATAATATCCGCAAGCAACTGTCTGTTGCTTTTCACCACTAATGACACGTTAGTGATCGCATCGAACTTGTGGCTCCCGGGCCGTCATGAGGAATGTTCAACACGAAGCATGGCTTTCTGGAGTCCACTTCAGCATGCTAAACTGGACATTTTGAAACCGTAAATAAGCGGAAAAAAGCGAAAATATACGGAAGTTGATTTTCAGAAGGGGAAAATCGTGCCTTGCCGCCGTGCTGCAACCAGGAAGGTTGCAAAGCGGAAAGTACCGGAAAAACCAGCCAAAACAAAAATCGTAGAAACCTTGATCTACAAAGCTTCCACTAGTCGAAGTGGCAGGATTCGAAACGCAACCTCAATCGTCGCGGAACGCCCTTGGAGCGGGCGCTCCGCTCGTTTCGGTTGATTCGTTCGCCTTCCTTCGCCTGCGGCAACGCCCCACTGGGGCGATGATCGGCTCGCTCACCCCCGGCCTTTTGGTCCCGAACCAAACGGCCTGCTTTACGGTTTAAAATGTTTGGCTTTCAGTTCATGGATCTGCCGGGCCAGTTCAAGATATTCCTGCTGGAGCTGTTCCGGATGATCTCCTTTCGCCGGGCGCGCCATTCGGGCGGAAAGCACTGCCATACGCATCTCCAGGCGGGAGATTTCCAATCCGCTGTCTGCGGCGGTTCCTTCCGCCCGCGCGGGCTTCTTCATTTCGTCCAAGCCGCCCTCCGTTGTTACCAGCTTTCCGTCTTCAAAGCGAATCACCCGTGTGGCAGTTTTCCGGATAAACTCCTCATCATGGCTCACGAACAGGATCGTCCCGCCGTAGGATGCCAGAAGCTTCTCCAATTCCTCCATGGTAAAGAGATCCAGATGGTTGGTCGGTTCATCCAGGAGGAGCGTATTGCAGTCCATCAGCAGGAGCCTGCCCAGGGCTGTTTTCGCCTTTTCTCCGCCGGAAAGCAACTTCAGCGGCTTGAATACAGCCTCTCCCCGCAAGCCCAGGCAGGCCATCACTGTTCTGGCAAAATGCTCCGGATACACGGAGGTTTCCATGATGTTTTCCAGAACGGACTTCTGCCTGTCCATCGTCTGCTCGTGATGCTGATCAAACCAGCCAATCCGCGCCGCCGGATTCCATCGGGTCTTTCCCCGGAAATGGACTTCATCTCCGGTCTGATTCAGGATTGCGTGCAGCAGCGTTGTTTTCCCGCAGCCGTTCGGCCCGATCAGCGCGGTTCTGCTGCCGGTGGGAAGAACGAACCCCGTATCGCCAAGCAGCTCGGACGATCCGGCCTGCATCCGGCTGCACGTGCACTCCAGCACCGTTTTCGCTTCCACCGGATGCGCAACCCCCAGCTTCATCTTTATCTCCGGCAGCGCTTTCGGCTTTTCCTTCACCTCCAGATGCTCTATCCGATTCTGGAGGGTCCTTTTGGTATGGCTCAGCTGCAGGACGGAATCCGTCCATTCCCGCTTGTGAAGACGGGCCTCGCTGTTGCCCATTCTGCCTGGCGCTTTTTTGACCTGAGATGCTCTCTCCGCCATTCGCTGGGCGGATTCCTTCAGCCGCTTCCGCTCCGCTTTGTATTGCTCGTATTCAAATGTTTCCCGCTCCATGCGGCGGTCGCGCTCAACAATAAAATCGTCATAGCCGCCAGGAAAATCGAGTATCGTTCCATCCCGCAGATACCAGATCCGATTACACAGTTTTCTCAGAAGCATACGGTCATGAGAAATCAGCAGGATCGCACCCTGAAATCCTGCCAAAGCTTTGCGCAGAAGGCCAAGCCCTTCCTGATCCAGATCCGTGGTAGGCTCGTCTGCCATCAGCAGCTCCGGATGACTCGAGAGCGCTTCCGTGATGCGGTTTCGTGTCATCTCTCCGCCGGAAAGGCTTTCCCTGCTTTCCTGCGCGCGGAACCTGGCGCGAAACTCCCGGTCTTCTCCAGGGCCGGCCTTTCCCTCCTGATGGATCACGGCCACAGGCACAAAGCGCCTGACGGTTCCTGTTTCCGGCTTCTTTTCGCCAGCCAGTATCTGCAGCAGAGTTGTTTTTCCCGCTCCGTTTTCCCCGATCAGGCCAATCCGGTCCATATCGTAAATCTGCAATTGTTCGATCTTGAGCAGCTGCCTCTCCCCATAGAACATGTGAAGGCCCGTAGCCTCAAGCATGATTTTCGCCATTAAAAAAACTCCTTTCATGCCGCGGAGGCGCAAAAGGAGCACAGCAAAAACGTTTGGCTTGCGCACCCGCAACCTCCAAACGGCAACACAAAATCCCCCTCCCCGATTGCATCGAAGAGGCTTGTGGCCGAATGTCAGTTGCGAATTCTCATCAGTCTGTAAGAACCATCCTTTCCTGAACTGCTCTTATTCTACAGAGTATCATGACTTCATGTCAAGCTTTGCTTTGTTGTCAGTATCTATTCAGTCGCTTCGCTCTCTGAGGAATTCCTTTAGATGCAGCCATGGAAGCATCCTCGGTAGATATTCATCCCCAGCGCCTTTTGCCTCCGGTCAGAATTCCCTTTGCATCAGCAAAATGCGTTTTTCCATCCTCCTCTGGCTAAACATAATCAAATATACCCTGAATGGCATCTACAATGTCTATGAGTTCATAATAGGAAAGAGCGTCAATCTTTGTGAACCTTCTCTTATTCAGATCCACACTGCGAACCTGATCGCAATAAACATATCCGGGCATTCGGACACTTTCGCATCTGATCCGGAGCGGACCGCGGACTGTTTCGGGAAGAATCGGACAGGCCATGATCAAACCGCTTTCATTGAAAAAGTTTTTACTGACAACAACGACTGGATACTGAATAGAAGATACTTTTAGGACATCTCCCTGCTCGGCTTTAATCATCTCACCAGACCTCATTTCCAACAGGGTCGCCTCTCCAATCCAGCTCTCCATCAAGGTTCAGCTTTCCACCATATTCCGCTGCCCGTTCCTCTAAAGTTCTATGATGAAATGAACGAATTAAAACTATTTTTCCCGCCTCTGCCTTGATAATCAAATGGTCATCAGGCTCAAAACCCGCTTCATGCAAAACAGACTTTGGCAAACGGATTCCCTGACTGTTTCCCCAAGGCTTAAGCTGTACTTCCATTTACAAGCCTCCTCGCAGCATGATTGATATACCGTATATACAATTATACCGTATATGTATTTCTCCGTCAATATACGAGAAAGGTTTCAGTAATACATCGAGTGCAGCTTCGAATCCTCGCCTCGACAAACAAAAATCCGGATTACCCGTAAAGGGTATCCGGTTTTTTGTGTCGAAGTGGCGGGATTCGAACCCGCGGCCTTTTGGTCCCGAACCAAA